>JADYZS010000218.1 GCA_020853075.1 Anaerolineae bacterium
GCCTCCGTCTCCTGCATCTACGGCCTCGGCGATCCGGAGGAGTATGGCCGGGTGGTCGTTCACCTGAAGGCGGGCGAAACGCGTCGCCGCGAGAAGGTGCTGCGTCACCTGGTTGACGTATTCTACGAGCGCAACGATCTTACCCTCAGCCGAGGCAAGTTTCGTGTCCGTGGCGACACGCTAGAGGTGCAGCCTGCCTACGGCGAGTTCTCCTACCGCATCAGTTTCTTCGGCGACGAGATAGAGCGTATCTCCGAGATAGACTCTCTCACTGGCGAAGTGCTGGCCGACCACCAGGAGATAGACATCTTCCCCGCCAAGCACTTCATCACGCCGAAAGACCGCTTGCAGGAGGGCCTGCGCCTGATTGAAGAAGAACTGGGACAGCGACTGAAGGAACTGCGCGCGGACGAGAAACTCTTGGAGGCACAACGCCTGGAACAGCGCACCCGCTACGATTTAGAGATGCTGCGAGAGATCGGTTATTGCTCCGGCATTGAAAACTACTCGCGGCCTTTGAGCGGGCGGCCCCCCGGCTCGCGCCCCTGGACGCTGTTGGATTACTTTCCCGATGATTGGCTCCTCTTCGTGGACGAGTCGCACATGACTATCCCCCAGGTGCACGGGATGTACAACGGTGACCGCTCACGTAAGCAGGTGCTGGTGGACTTCGGCTTCCGGCTTCCCTCTGCGCTGGATAACCGGCCTCTCACCTTTGAGGAGTTTGATGCGCAGATCAACCAGATTATCTACGTCTCAGCGACGCCGGCGGCTTACGAGCGCGCCGCCTCCAAGCAGATCGTGGAGCAGATCATCCGGCCTACGGGCCTGGTGGACCCCCAGGTTATCATCAAGCCGACCAAGGGACAGATTGAGGACCTGGTCGGCGAGGTCCGGCGACGAGTGAGCCGCGGCGAGCGGGCCCTGGTGACGACGCTGACGAAGCGGATGGCGGAAGATCTGGCCGACTATCTGGCGGAACTGGGTATCAAGGTACACTATCTCCATTCAGAGGTGCAGACGCTGGAACGGGTGGAAATCTTGCGCGACCTGCGCCTGGGCGTCTATGACGTGGTCGTGGGCATCAATCTTCTGCGTGAGGGGCTGGACCTGCCGGAGGTGAGCCTGGTTGCCATCCTGGATGCCGACAAAGAGGGTTTCCTCCGCTCGGAGCAGGCCCTCATCCAGACGATGGGCCGCGCTGCCCGCCACATCCACGGTACCGCCATCCTCTACGCCGACACCGTGACCGATTCCATGAAGCGGGCCATCGCCGAGACGAACCGGCGGCGGGAAATCCAGGTGGCCTACAACCAGACCCACGGCATCGTGCCTGCCAGCATCGTCAAGGCGGTGAAAGACCTGACAGACCGGGTGACGAGCATGAGGGCCCTGGCCGAGTCGGGGCCGGAGTATCAGGTGGAGGGCGGCGCGCCGCCTGTGCGGGCCCTGCCCAAAGACGAAGTAGCGCGGCTGATCAAAGAGTTGGAAAAGCAAATGAAAGAGGCTGCGTCTCAGTTGGAGTTTGAGAAGGCAGCCCTCTTGCGTGACCAAATCTTTGAGTTGCGGCGAGCGATGGAGAATGACCGCGAGCCGGAATGGGAGCGCATCCGCCGCGAGGAGCGGGAGCATCACCTGGCGGAAGTGAAGCAAAACCGTCCGGCGAGACGCACGCCGATGCAATACCGATAGGGGTAACATTCTCCGTCGGTTAGAAACCGACGGCTACCGGCTAGAAAGCCCGCTCTGCGGGCTTTACACAAACGCGCAGCCGTCGGATTTTATCCGATGGCTGGCCTGTCTGTGTGAGAATGAAATAGCCTCGGAGGTGGGGGCGAACAGAGTCTCACGCCAACGGCAGGGTGAAGGTGAAGGTACTACCCTTACCGGGTTCGCTCTCGGCCCACAACCTGCCGCCGTGCTGCTCCACCAGGCCGCGCGCGATGGTCAAGCCCAAGCCCATCCCGGAGTGGTTGCGAGTCAGCACAGGCTCAACCTGATGAAACGGCTGGAAGATGCGCTCGTGCTCTTCCTTGGGGATGCCGATACCTGTATCCTGCACGCTGATGTGGATGTCACTTCCGCGACGCGCCGCTGTCACCATCACCTGGCCGCCTGCCGGGGTGAACTTGATGGCGTTGGAGACCAGGTTACTGATAACCACCTGCACCTTCTGCGCGTCGCACCGCACCATGGGCGAGTCTTTGGGAAGTCTCAGTTGCAGGCCGAGGCCCTTGGAAGCGGCCAGCGCGTCAAACTCAGGTATCACCGAGGTCAACAACTTTTTGATGTCGCACGGGTTCAGCCGCGCCGGCTCCTGGCCCGTCTCCAGGTAGCGGAGATTTGTCAGATTGTCTATGAGGGCTTGCAGGCGAGTGGCACTCTCAACGACTATCTTAACATTTTCCTGGGTAGAATCCTTCGTCTGCTCCTGCAAGAAACTGGCATAGGCCAGGATGATGGTCAGAGGAGTGCGCAATTCGTGGCTGGCAATGGCGATGAATTCGCTCTTGCGCCGGTCTAATTGGCTCAGTTGCGCGTAGGCTTGTTGCAGGTCGGCCACGAGCCGGGCGTTCTCAATGGCAATCGCCGCCTGGGAAGCCAGGGCGGTGAGGGAATCAAGGTCATCGTCGGAGAATCTCGCCTCGCCGCGCTTATTCAGAACCTCCAGCGCGCCGATGGTGTGTTCTTTGCCGTTGCGCCCCACCTTCAGGGGTACTGCCATGAGAGAGCGGGTGCTGAAACCGATGGAACGGTCCACGTGGCGGTAGAAGCGGGGGTCGGGCCCCGCTTCGGTCAGGATAACCCGCTGGCCGTTGCGCACAACCCAGCCCGCGATGCTCCCTTCCAACGGTACGGCGATATTCTTGAGTTGATCGCGTTTGGCGCCGCTGGCCGCGGCGAACCGCAACTTCTGGGAGCGAGACTCTAACAAGAGGATAGAACTTGCCTCGGTATCCGTCAGTTCCGCTGCGGTTCCGATGATGGTAGCCAGCAGCGGTTCTACCTGCAAGGTAGAACTGAGGACGCGGCTGATTTCAACCAGACGGCGCAGCCGGTTGATCTGATGGGTTGCTTCGCCCTCAGACTTTCGCGCGATCACACTGTTCTCCGACAACGATGGGGGGATAAAGCCTATCTTATAGTATAGCACATTGCGGGCAGAGAAATACAAAATTAGTACCAAAGTACCAGAGGCGCGGGAGCATCCGGCATGGCGAACCAACAAAAAAATGATGGGATAGAACTCGGAACCGTACATCAGGTGGATATTGACCGGGAGATGCAGGCGGCGTACCTGGACTACGCCATGAGCGTCATCGTGGCGCGGGCCTTACCCGACGCGCGCGATGGTCTGAAGCCCGTGCATCGCCGCATCCTCTATGCCATGCACGACCTGGGACTTACCTACGACAAGCCCTACAAGAAGAGCGCGCGCATCGTCGGCGAGGTGCTGGGCAAGTATCACCCCCACGGCGACGTGGCCGTCTATGAAGCCATGGCCCGCATGGCTCAGGATTTCGCCATGCGCCACGTCCTGGTGGATGGGCAAGGCAACTTCGGCTCCGTTGACGGCGACGCGCCCGCGGCTATGCGCTACACCGAGGCGCGCCTGGCGCGCCTGGCCGGTGAGATGCTGCGCGATATTGACAAAGAGACGGTGGACTTCGGGCCCAACTTTGACGGCACGCTCGGCGAGCCGCTGGTGCTGCCCGCGCTCTTGCCAAACCTCCTGGTCAACGGAGCATCCGGCATCGCCGTGGGCATGGCGACCAATATCCCCCCGCATAATCTCGCCGAGGTCTGCGATGCCCTGGTCTATATGATCGGGCGCGCGGGCCAATGGGAGGAGATCGGCATTGCGGACCTGCTGAAGTTCATCCCTGGCCCCGATTTCCCCACTGGCGGCATCGTCTTTCGCTACAGCGCGGGCGATGGGGACGGCAGCGCAGACGTCATTGAGAACGCCTATGCCGTAGGGCGCGGGCGCTTCGTCGTACAGGCGAAGGCGCACATAGAGGAGATGAGCCGCAGCCGCCACCGCATCGTCGTGACCGAACTTCCCTACGCCGTCAACAAGGCGCGCCTGATTGAGCGCATCGCCGAACTGGTGCGCGACAACCGGATTGAGGGGATCACCGACGTGCGGGACGAGTCGGATCGCACAGGCATGCGCCTGGTCATTGAACTGACGCGCACGGTGGAAGCAGCGAGCGTCCTGACAGCCCTCTTCAAACTGACGCCCTTGCGCACCATCTTCGGCGTCTCCATGCTGGCGCTGGTGGAGGGCGAGCCGCGCACTCTCTCGCTGAAGAAGGCGCTCCAACACTATTTGGAACATCGCCAGGAGATCGTCACGCGGCGCACCGCCTACGAACTAAGGCTGGCGAAGGAGCGGGCTCACATTTTGGAAGGCTTGCTCAAGGCCCTCTCCGCTCTGGATGAGGTCATCCAGCTTATCCGCCGCTCGCAGACGACCGACACCGCACGGACAAACCTCATCAAACGGTTTCGCTTTAGCGAGGTGCAAGCCAATGCCATCCTGGATTTGCCTCTCAAGCGCCTTGCGCAACTGGAGCGCAAGAAGTTAGAGGACGAATACGCGGAGAAGAAGAAGCAGATCAAATACCTGGAGGGCCTCCTGGCAAGCCCGCAGAAGATTCTCGGCGTCATCGCCCAGGAACTGCGGGAACTCAAAGAACGGTACGCCGAGCCGCGGCGCACGCAGATCGTGGACCGGCCCGAAGGCATCCTTATGGCGCGCGACCTCCTCCCCGACCAGGCCGTATGGGTCAGCGTGGGCGTGAAAGGCCGCGTCGCCCGCCAGCCCGCGCAGCCAGGCGATGAGCGCGCCCTGGCGAACGCTGCCGTGGGTACACCCGCCGCCTTCCTGGCGGCCAACACCCAGGATGACCTGCTGCTATTCACAGCGGATGGGCGCGCCGCGCGCCTGCCGGTGCACCAGATTCCCGAAGGCGAAGGGGGCCCCTGGGATGATTTGACCGGCCTGGGCCGCAAGGACCGGGTGGTCGCGGCGTTGGCCTTGCCCCCGGCTACGGGCGAACGCACCGGCTACCTGGTGCTCGCCACCCGCCAGGGGAAGGTAAAACGCATCGCCCTGGCCGAAGCAGAGACAGCGTTACCGGCCACGCCCGTTGTCATCGGGCTGGACCAGGGGGACGAGGTGGCTGCGGCGACCTTGAGCGCGGGCGACGGCGCACTTCTGCTGGCAACGCGCCAGGGGCAATCCATCTCCTTCAAAGAGGAAGAGGCGCGACCTATGGGATTGGCCGCGGGCGGCATCGGCGCGCTGCGGCTGGGCGCGGGCGACGAGGTCATCGCCTGCACAGTCGTCGCGCCCGATCTGCACCTCCTCGCGATGACGCAAGGCGGCTTCGCCAAGCGCACACCTTTCGCGGAATTCCCCATCCAGGGGCGCTATGGCCGTGGCGTGGCCGCGGCGAAGTTATCAAACCTGGCGGGCGGCTTCGTAGGTGTCGCGCCAGTGAGGCTGCACGATTGGGCTGTACTGGTGCTGGCCGATGGACAGACGCGGGTGCTGCCTGCGGCCTCTATCCGCGAGATGGCGCGCGCCACCCAGGGGAGCCGCGTCGCCGCGCTGGGCAAGGGCGAGGTGGTGATGGGCTGCGCGGTGGTGCCGGGCGCAGCGCCCGCGCCCGAGGCGCAACCTGCACCCGTAGAGAAAGCGAAGCCTAAGAAGAGAGCCGCCGCGCCGAAGAAGGAGGCCCCAGCAAAGATTTCCCCTGTGCCCACCGCAAAGGCAAAGCTGCAAAAGAGGGCCGTCGCGCCCACAGAGAAAGCCCCGGCGAAGTCCGCAGCAGCAAAAGTTCCGGCTAAAGGTAAAGCCGAGGCTAAGGCGTTACCGAAGCGCGAGGCGACGGTTCCTGTGCCGGCTACCGGCCCCAAAGCGCGTACGAAAGCGCAGCCCCAGCCCGCGGAACCGGCCAAGCCTGCCACGGCCCGCGCTACGAAGGTTGCCCCTGGGCAAACCGCCAAACCTGAGCAGGAGCCTGTGACACTGAAGCGGGGCAAGGCGAAGGTGATAGGGCGAAAACCCGCGGCTGAACAGAAGACGGAAGACGCCGCGCCGATTCCTGCCAAGCCGGGGAAGGCCAAGACCATTCCCATAGAGAAGCCGGCCGCAGAGAAACCGGCTCCACTGGCGCGCCGCGGCCGGAGCAAGACCATCCCCAAGAAACCCTAAATGTCTTGCAGACTTCTATGGCTTGGCAACGAATTTTACACCAGGACACAACGACATGCTCTCATTGGCAGAACAAACCCTAACCCATTCCTTAGGTGCGCTGGCCGCGGCCACGCCGACCCCGGGCGGCGGTTCGGCTGCCGCGCTGACCGGCGCGACTGCCGCCGCGCTGGTAGAGATGGTCTGCGGGCTGACCATCGGGCGCGAGAAGTTCGCGGCAGCACAAGAGGAAGTGAAGCAAGTGTTGGCGCGGGCTCAGACCCTGCGCCCGCGCCTCCTGGCTCTTGCCGAGGAGGATGCTGCCGCCTTTGACGCGTTGACCGCGGCCTACAAACTTCCCAAAGGGACAGAGGCAGAAAAGTCGGCGCGCGGGGAGGCGATTCAGCAGGCACTGCGCGCGGCCACCGAGACACCCGTGCGCACGGCGGAGGCCGCGGCGGAAGTCGTAACCCTGGCGCGCGCGATGGTGGAGAAGGGGAATCCCAATGCCGCCAGCGACGCGGGGGTTGCGGTGCTTCTGGCCGAGGCTGCCGTTCAGGGCGCGGCCCTCAACGTGCGCACCAACCTGGGCGGCCTGAAAGATGCCGGGTTCGCACACCGGGCGAGGGAATACGTCTCTGCCCTGGCGGTGGGCGCAGAGGCCACCCGCGCCGTGGCGTTGGCAACGTTGGCCGCGCGGTGGGCATAGGCTCGTCGTCAGGACACTTTAGACAGATTTGTGTAGATGTAGGTGTATAATAAGGTCATTCCTTTGGGGAAGCGAAGCCTTTCCGATGTGGTACGGGGGATTGTGCAGCAGTACCTGCAAGAACGGGCGGAGGGCGTTCGCAAACAGCGGGAGATGGATGCACTGGCGAAACTGAACAACATGCAGGCAGAGATGTCTCAGGTGTATGGCGTGTACCACGGTGATCTCGTGGCCGAGGCACGCGCCGAACGCGAGGTGCAAGGGGGAAAAGGCGGGCGATGAACATCGTCATTGATGCGAACATCGCCCTTGCTCTTGTCGTCCCACTTCCGTATTCGTCCCTGGCTGCCCAACGAGTCAAGGTCTGGAAAGAGACAGAGGCCAAAATCCTGGCCCCCGTCCTGTGGGGCTACGAGATCGTGTCAGAGCTGCGCAAAGCGCTGGTCGCCCAGGCGATTTCGCCCGCGGGGGCATCGGCCGGCCTCCAGATGCTCTGGGCCTTAAACATTGAACAGGTGATGCCGACGCTGGCCCTGCATCAAAGTGCCTTGCGTTGGGCTGAACGGTTGGGCCAGAGGGTAGTGTATGATGCCTCGTATCTGGCCTTAACAGAGGTCTTACGTGGCGAGTTCTGGACCGCGGATCAACCATTAGCAAGAAATGCACAGCAGATGGGAGAGGTCTGGGTACGTTGGATCGGAGAAGATGGGAGCCGAACCGAAATTTGTAACTGTTCAGCGTTCTCCTGGAAGTGTGGTAAGATAAGGGCATGTGTTTAGGGGAAGAAGTTGAGCGGCTGCGTAAAGAGAATGGTGAGTTGCGGCAGCAGCTGACAGCAGCGCAGGAGCGAATTGCTGAGTTAGAGGCGCAACACGGCCAACGGCGCGAGCCGCCCGCCTTCGTCAAGCGCAACCGTCCGAAGGTGGAAGGTCCGCGTGCACCCCGGAAGAAACGGGCGGAAATGAAATCTAAAGGTACTTCAGAGCAC
>JADYZS010000219.1 GCA_020853075.1 Anaerolineae bacterium
CTCAACCGCCTGGAAGCGGAATCCCCTGGCGCGAAGCACGCGCTCTACATGGAATTCCTGCGCGCCCGCGACGAAGGCCGCCTGGTCATCCCACGTGAGGACGATCTCGCGGCTTTGCATCCATGTCAGCGTTGCGGCCAGCCGACCACCGCGCCGATGATCTGCTCCTTCTGCCGCCTGTGGGAAGGCGCGGCTGTGCCGGAGCCTGTGGTAGAAACTGCGTAAAGCCTCAGGATAGCCCATGATCGCTAGCGAGGATGTCTCTATAGAGAGTAAAGAGGGTGCGGAGGAGCCTTCCGGCCTGGCCGCTGAACCTGGCCTTGACCATCGCTCCGGCTACGTCGCGCTGGTCGGGCGGCCCAGCGTCGGCAAGTCCAGCCTCGTCAATGCCTATCTGGGCCAGAAGATCGCCATCGTATCGCCGCGCGCCCAGACCACGCGCAACCAACTTCTCGGCATCCTGACGAGACCGGAGGCGCAGGTCATCTTCGTGGATTTGCCGGGGATACACCGGCCCAAGCACCGCCTGGGCGAGTTGATGGTAGAGACGGCGGTGCGCGCCCTACCCGACGCGGATATTCTCCTCTTTATGACCGACGTCTCCGTTCCGCCTACACTAGAAGATCGTGACGTAGCGAAGTTGCTGAAGGAGCAAGCGGCAGATCGCCCTGTCGTTCTGGCTCTCAACAAGAGCGACCTTCTTAAACCCGCCGACGTCGTAGCCCACACCGATGCTTATCGCGCCCTGGTGGACGCCGCCGATTGGGTGTTGGTGTCGGCTACGCGTGGCGACAATCTGGAGAAACTCCTCGCTTTTGTTGTGGCTCACCTCCCCCTGGGGCCGCGCTACTATCCCCCCGATCAAGTCACAGACCAGCAAGAGCGCTTTCTCGCCGCCGAACTGGTGCGCGAGGCTGTTTTGCACCACACCTACCAGGAGGTTCCCCACTCCATCACCGTCGTTGTGGAGGAGTTCAAGGAGCGCAGCGAGACGATGACCTACATCGGCGCGACGATCTATGTGGAAAGGGAGTCGCAGAAAGGGATCGTCATCGGGCAGGGGGGCGCGCTCCTGAAGAAGATCGGCACGAGTGCTCGCCAGAGCCTTGAACAGGCTCTGGGTTGCCGTGTCTATTTGGAGCTGTGGGTCAAAACCCGGCCTCATTGGCGCCAGCGAGACGAGGAGTTGCGCCGTCTTGGCTATACGCCGTCGGGGTAAGAAGCCCGCCATCGGATGAAATCCGACGGCTGCACATTCATGCCAAACCCGCTCTGCGGGTTTGGTGGTCGCTGCCGCCGGTTTCCAACCGACGGTAACCGCGCATCTTCAGCCGCTACGCGGTGTTTCAACGGATAGGGATTATAGACGGCGCGCGCGGTTGCGCGTCCGGCCAGGCGGTTTCTTGTGGCATAGGGGCTGAGCAAGAAAGGGGGTGCGGCTACCGAGACAACTTTGTCTTTGCTGCTGGTTGTCTTGCATCACCATCTATCTGCGCTCACGAGGAGGAATACCCATGGATTTCAGTGCTATGATTCAGCGCGGTATCCGCGCGGCTCGCCTGGACAAGACCCTCTATGCGGAAGTGGAGGGGAATGCTGCTCTCACTCAGGA
The DNA here is from genome assembly GCA_020853075.1 of Anaerolineae bacterium. Taxonomy (GTDB): domain Bacteria; phylum Chloroflexota; class Anaerolineae; order JADYZS01; family JADYZS01; genus JADYZS01. Next base: position 1,613 of record JADYZS010000219.1, read on the forward strand.
AGCCGTGGTCTTCGTCGTCATCGTCTCCATCATCAGCGCAATCGGTGGCTTTCTCAGCAACCTCATCTTGGGCAGCGGTTTTGTCGCGGCCATCATCGGCCTCATCGTAGGCCCGATCATCGCCGTGGTTGCTTTCTTCGTGTGGGCCTTCCTCAACTACTGGGTCGGCACCAACCTCTTCAAAGGGAAAGCAGAATACGGGGAGTTGATCCGCACTCTGGGTTACGCCTACGGGCCCAACGCGTTGGGTGTTCTTTCATTCATCCCGTGTCTTGGTGGTATCGCGGCCTTAATCGGCGCGGTATGGATGGCCGTCGCTGGTTTCTTCGCGATTCGCCAGGCTCTAGAAGTGGATGACACCAACGCGATCCTCACCATCGTGATCAGCTTCGTCGTGTACATCATCGTTCTCGCGATCCTCGGCGCGATCCTGGCTGCTATCGGTGTTGCCGGCGCGTTTGGCCTCGCCGCCGTCACCGGCCAGTTGCAATAAGGCATTATCTACCCATAGAGACGCAGGGCGAGGAACCGTTCCTCGCCCTGCGTTTTTTTTCGTGAGACGGAGGGTCTATCGTACCCGGATCGGGTTGGCGAAGACCCAGGCGCGGCGTTGCCCCCACGCCTGCCGCCAGGCCTCGGCCCGATAGACGCCAGTGTGGCTGTCGGTGTGGGTCAGGCTGTTTCCCTTCGCCTGGACAATCAGCTCTCCATTGCGCAGCAGGCGCAACTCCGCGCCTCCCGGCACGGCAAAGTGAAACGTGACGGGGCCGCGCGCGCCGGGAAGAGAATCTCCCATCTGTGCCTCACTATCTCCTTGCAGCGCATAGAAGCGGGTGCCGGCTGTGGGCGCGAGGCTGTCGTAGCCGACCCAGCAGCGCCCATTCCGCAGCGCGCGCACGAGCAAGGCGCGGCAGCGATCCAGGTCGCCGGACAATGGCTCCTCTGTCAGCACGTGCATGTTGATTGTTCGGAAGAGGAAATCGTAAGGGAAAATGGTGCGGCGCAGCGGGCCCCATCGCGCTTTGAAAGCGTGGGCATCGGCACCGCCGATGGCAACCACCAGGGCTTGCCGCTCGGTGGACAGGCGATCCCACAGGGCCAACGCCTCCGGGAAGGGGCCGCGGATGAACAATTCGGGCAGGAACGCTGCACAGGCCGCACGCAAGGGGTGGGTCGTCAGGGACTTGAACTCGCTCATGTAGTTCCAGATCTCAATACCGGCGTAGCCCTGCACGTCCCAATCCAGCCACGGCAGTTCCTCATCTATCATCCTCGTTCCATGCTCAACCGGGTGTGCAAAGAAGGCGGCGCCTCCCTGCTCGTTGACGGCATCAATGAGGGCCTGCGGATCGCTCGCGTGCGCGTTGACGTCCTGCCGGACGCCGAAGCACAGGAGGTGGCTGGCCTGCGGCTGTCGCCGGGTGTCGTGTACTTCCTCGCCGATCAGGAGGAGCACGCGGTGTCCTTTCGCTCCCTCGCGCCAGCCTTCGGCCACGGCTGGTCGCACGTTGTGATCGGTGACGATGAGCCAGTCCAGCCCTGCCATGAGCGCGGCCTGCACCAGGTCCTCGTGGCTGCCGGTGCCGTCGCTATGGCGGGTGTGCGCATGAAGGTTGCCTGCACATTCGTAGAGGGGCATTGGACGCATGCCTTACAACGACACTAATTCCTCGGTCAGCGGCCTGGGATCTAACCCCGCGTAGCCCAGACTGCGCGCCATCTCGTCCACGCTGTCGCGGATGCCGGCGGCCCACAGCGATTTCAAGAATGCGCCCGCCTCGCGCGCGGTGTACCACGTTTCGCCCCAGTTGCGCACCAGATGCTCCCGCAATTGCATCTCAAAGATCCAGGCGCGGGTATAGCCGCCGACGTAGAACCAATCGTCCACATCGTCCAGATAGCGTTCCTGGGGGATGCTTACCTTCAGGTTGTTGTGCAGAAGACGCTGATAGACCGGCGCGGAGCCATCGGGCCCGTGCGCGTGGAGGTGGAGTTCGTAGCGCAGCTTGGCCGCATAGCGCCGCACGAACCAGAGTTTGCTAAAAATGGAGAAGCGGCGATACTCCTCGGCCAATTCCGGCGGCGACTGGAGCACGTCGGCCAGCCAACGGCGGTTGTACAGCAGGTGCTCCATCAGGAAGGCGTAGGTCTCGCTTACCGCCGCGTCGCCCATGTAGCGGAAAGCAACCGGCAAGGCAGGGTCCGCGTGGGAGAAGTGCTCGGCGTGACCCGCCTCGTGGAAGAGCGAACCATAGTCATCCTGGCCGCCTATCGGCTTGATGACCAGCATCACTTCCGTCGGGACGCGGATGGCCGCGCAGAAGGCTCGCGGTGATTTCAGCGGGCGAGGCTCCGTATCCAGATGCAGCCCTGGCGTCGTCTCCAGGCCAATGCCCATCCCGTTCAGCGTCTTTTCCAAAGAGCCGATGAGCCGGTCTGCCGGGAACATCTTATCCAGCTCAGACGCGCGCATGATGTAGGCCACGTCCCAGATGTCGGCTTCCGCGCGCGGCACGCCGGCAGCCACCAACCGCCGGGAGAGTTCCCGCTCAAAAACGTCGGAGGTGGCTGCGACGACGGCATCCAGTTTTTCCGCCAGACCCTTCAGGTCCCACGCTTCCAGTTTCTCGTTCATGGCGACGTAGCCGGGGAAGCCCAGGTCGCGCGGCAGCGCGTGCAGCGTGCTCAGGCGTTGAGCCCGTAGGGGATTCTGTTTTGCCATCACCGCCAGCGAGCGGCGGCCCAGGTCGTGGCGGCGGCGCCAGTCGGGCTCTTTCGTGAGAATGGGGCGGACGTTATGGTATGGAACGTTCTGCCCATCCCACTCCACCGTCGCCTTGAGTTCGGCATTGGTGACGGCTTCGCTCAGTTCCTTTGTTCCGTTGTCCATGAAGCCGACGGCGGCGAAGGAGGCCAGATGACGGCCCTCCTTGCGATCCGCGTCTTCCAGTCTATCCAGCACCGTCTCGCGGGTGAAGAGGTCGGCATGGCGATGGTAGATGGGCGTCAGTTCCAGTGATTCCTTGAGGCCCGCGCCCACCTGATATTGCTCGCGGCTGATCTCGTTGAGAAACGCCTCGGTGCGTTGGGTGAATTGGGTGAAGTCCACCTGTTTGTATCCTTTCTGTCTCACCTGGGTGATAGTTTCGCCAGATCGCGAATGCGATAGGTCACGTTCGGCAGGTCAAATTGAGACGGTGTCGCGGTCAGTTCCTCCTGTCGGATGAATTCGGTCAATTGTTCGGCGAGGGCGCGGGTGCGCGCCCGCAACCAGCGAGGCACCGGGTCAAAGAGCATCCAATCTACCGCCTTCCTCTCCGGGCTCCATTCCCACACGCCGGTAATCATGCCGCGCACGAGGATAGGAGCGACGAGGGTTGGCTCGGCTGCCGGTACACCTTGCCAGCGGGGGACGGCGCGCAGGCGCAGTTCCGGTGGGACGAAGCGTCCTGTCACCTCGCGGAAACTGAAGAAGGGGTCACGCGAGGGGACAAAAGCAACCGCAGGCTCCGGCGGTGGCTCAAAGGTGGCGATGGCGTAGGCCGCCCACTCCGTCGCCAGATATTCGCCCGGCAGACCGCGCAGGGCCAGGGCACGCAGGGGCGGGCGGATGCGCGCCAAGGCGGCGCGTGCCTTGCCCACAGGCGCGCCCGACCACCAGACGAAATCCTCAAAGCGCGCCGGGCTATACCAGTCAAAATAGAGGGTAGCCAGCGCAGCCCAGGCTTCATCCTCTCTCAGACCGTGCAGGTCAAGTTCAAACGCGAAGTCTCGCTTCGCGATATATATACAGGCAGCCGTATCCAGCCGAGACGTGGCCTTGACCTTGAAAACCTGCCCCTTTTCCACCAGTTGGGCCAGCGCATCGTTGAAGGAGTCTCCCGTACCCAGTTTGGCGCCTGCCTCGCCATAGGGGCGAATCAGCCCAGCGCGCAGCCGGTTGCGCAACATGCGTATATCCAGCGGGTCGCGCTCCAGGAGGCGCATCAGCGCCCGCTGCAAGCGGTCAATCTCCTCGCGGGTGAAACCGACCTGTTCCTGCGCCCGTTGCAGCGCGTGGGTGGCAAGAGGCGGTGCGACGCGCAGCGCCAGGGGCACGTGCTCGCGCGGCACCAGCATCGGTAGGCCGCGCACGGCGTTCACCTCCACCAGTTCGCGCTGCTCAAAGACCGTGCGGTCCAACTCGGCGCGGTCGTAACCGCTCCGGCGCGCCCAGACCGATAAATAGGTAGTCGGGTCTGCGGGCGCGTGCAGCCACCCCACCTCGCACACCAGCGAGGTGAGCCAGGAACGCTCGGGCTCCGGCGGGGCATCCGGCGGTGGCTGCGGCGGCGCGTAGGGAGACGTGAGGTGCTGGCGCGCCATGTACCAGGCGTTGACGTGGGCGGGTGCGAACTCTGGCAGGCTGCTCATCGGCGGCATTATAGCGCAAGTCGCGCAAAACGGCGAGTATAACATCCCCGACGGAGGGGACGCCTAATACGGAGTACCTAACCCCAATCGCCGCGTGTGTGTAGATTCTGCGGGATTGAGGTATAATGGGGGAGGTTCGGATTCTGAGGTGCATGAGGAGGATAGCATGCCCTGGTACATTGTAGCAACAGAAAGGAAGACCTGGGCCAAGTACCTCGTGGAAGCAGAAGATGAAGAGGCTATTTACAACACTGATGACTGGGAGTACTTGGGCTATGTCGATGGCGACGATACAGACCATGAGATTAACGGTCCCTTCAGGAACAAGGACGAAGCGTTGCACGATAACGACAGCCACGTTGACGGTTGATAGATCTGGCTGGTTTTGTCAAAGCAACCGTGTCCTGATAGCCCAGCGGAGAGAGTATAGATGTTGAGAAAAGTCCGAACCGTAGCCGCACAACGAAAATACAGTGTCCTGGACGTGCAGACGGCAAAAGAGGTAGCCCTTGCCTGGCTGCAAAGTATGGAATTGGACAAGGCGATAGCCTTTGGGTTGCCGGAGATAGACGACCGTTACCACGTTTGGCGTGTCCCCCTGCTGAACGCGGCCAGTCAAGAGCGTATTGGCGAGGTAGTCATAGATGCAAAATCATCCCTGGTGATGCAGGATAAATCTACAACTCCTGCTATCTTGGAAGCACGCCTATTAGGGCGCAATGGGGAGGCGACCACAAAGAAAGTTTCTCGTGCAAACGGCACGTACCCCCTCTCTGCCCTGCGCAATACCATCGCCTTGGGTGATTGCGAGGATATTCTTCAGGACCTGCCTGCCGGTTCGGTAGATTTGGCATTTACCTCACCTCCTTACTACAATGCACGCCCTGAGTATACGGACTTCGTGACTTATGAAGAATATCTCCTGAAGATACGCAAAGTTCTGCAAAACGCCCATCGCGTGTTGGCCGAAGGGCGTTTCTTCGTGATGAACGTCTCCCCGGTACTTATCCGGCGCGCCAACCGCACCGAAGCCTCGCAGCGCATTGCCGTGCCCTTTGACGTGCACCGGATTTTCATTGAGGAAGGGTATGATTTTATTGACGACATCATCTGGGAAAAACCGGAAGGAGCAGGTTGGGCTACCGGGCGCGGGCGGCGGTTCGCAGCCGATAGGAACCCGCTGCAATACAAACCTGTGCCGGTCACGGACTACGTGCTTGTCTATCGGAAGCACACGAACAAACTGATTGACTGGAACATTCGCGCCCACCCCAACCAGGAGATAGTGAATGCTTCTCGTATTGGGGATGACTACGAACGGACAAATATCTGGCGCATCAAGCCAGCCCACGACGAGCGGCATCCGGCCATCTTTCCGGTGGAGTTGGCCGAGAAGGTGATCACTTATTACTCCTTCAAGGGTGATGTGGTGTTAGATCCCTTCGCCGGTATCGGCACAACGGGCAAAGCAGCCGCTAAGACAGGCAGGCGCTTCGTTCTTATTGAGCAAGAGCCACGCTACGTTGAAATCATGCGGGCGGAGGCTAAATTGTGGCTGGGCACGGCTGCCGCTGAGATCTTGACGATTAACTGTTCTCCCATTGACGTCTCGGACGTACTTCTCTGACGCATTGACAAATGACTACCGACTCGCCTGAGAATATCCGTAACCTAAGCGATCTTCTGTCACCCGCGGCCTTGGAACTGCTCTCCGCGAGCGGCAGCAGACTCGTGCAGCAGATAGGGATTGATGTTGTCCGGGGCGTGGTGTACGACGTGCTGACTGGCAGAAACTTGCGCGATTCAACCGAGACCCTGACTCGTCGCCGCATTGCCGCGCTGAACCTTGCCTTGGTAGGGCTGTTTATTAAAGGTGCCGCAACCTCGGCAGAGTTCGTGCAGAATCTTCCTGAGCTTGCCTCGGAGGTTTTACAGCGTAAGAGGATCGCCAAGACAGAACGTTGGGTGGCTCAGTGGGTTCTGGGGCTGACGGATAAGGCTTTCCAGAACGTATTGCGCGACGATCCCCAGGGTCTCGTTGAGTATAGAGAACGGTACATCTGTACCTGC
>JADYZS010000220.1 GCA_020853075.1 Anaerolineae bacterium
CAGGGCCCACACCAGGTCGCCCAGAAATTGATGAATACGGGCTTGCCTCGCAGGTCACTCAGGCGCGCCACGCGCCCATCGTCGTAGGTCATCGTGATGTCGGGCGCAGGAGCGCCAACGAGAGGTTCACTTCTCGGCATCCGCGCGGTTGCCACGGTGAGGTCATCACCTGATAGCACTACCGGCGCACGCTGGGATGATACCCACAAGCCCACCACGCCGACCACCAGAACCAAGGCGAAGAAGGCCACCAGACGCTTGCCGAATGCTCCGGCGCGCGCCAGTTTTTCCGATTCTTGTTCAGCCAACTGAGTTGTCATGTTCACACCCGTTTCAATAGATACCTACGTCCAGGACCGGGCCATAACCGGAGAGGAAACGGAGACTATCGGTGAAGACCAGTATGCCGATGGCGACGAGAAAGGCACCGCTGACGACAGACACCAGGTTCAGATAGCGATTCAGGCGGCGCAGCCAGCCGCTGACTCTGGTGAAAGCCGCGCCTGTTAAAAGGAAGGGGATACCCAGGCCCAGGGAATAGACACCCAGAAGGAACGCTCCTTGCCCGACGGTCTGGGTGCTGCTTGCCAGAAAGAGGATGGCCGCCAGGATAGGCCCGACGCAGGGAACCCAGCCCGCCGAGAAGATGACACCCATCAGGGCAGAGGAAAAATACCCCAGGCGCGGGTTAGGCCGGACGTCCAACTGCTTCTGGTAATAGAGAAAGGGAATGCGAATGAGGCCCATCGTGTGGAGGCCGAAAAGGACGATGATGACGCCCCCCGCCTTCTGGATCCACGGCAGGTAGCGGTAGAGTCCCATGCCCAGGAACGCAACCGACGCGCCCAGCAGAATGAACACAGCGGAGAAGCCCAGCACGAAAGCCAGGGCGTTGAGGAAGGTGCTTCGCCGGGCCACAGCCGTCACTGCGCCGCCCGCAGGGGCCAACGACACGCCACTGAGATAGCCGATGTAGGCGGGGATCAGCGGCATGACGCACGGCGAGATAAAAGACAATAACCCGGCGAGGAACGCCAGGGGAATGGTGACGCTGCCTATGTCCATGAACAACAAAGACCTCCACGAGATACGCGCCGAACAAAGGCATTATATCCGACGCGACGCGTCGTGGGCAGTAACTGGGCTTACTCTGCCTCCTCACCCTTGCGCTCGGCTATTAGTTCGCGCAGCGCCGCAATCTCCCGATCCAGTGCCTGCTCGCGCCGCACCATGCTGAAGACGAAGATGAATACGACTGCCCAGACGGCAGCGAACCCCAGGGCAAGATAGGCCATTGTCATATCTCCAAGAGAATCGTCTAGGCTGCGAGTTGCTCCTTCAGATGCTCAACCTCCTCACGGCGCAACTCCAACCGCACGCGGTGGATGAGGAGCGTAATGGCGAGAATCGTGAAGGCGAACATGCTGTACATGAGAACCAGGCGGATGTTCGGGCCCATCCCGAAACTTCCCTGCGAATCGGGATTCGCCGCGCCGAAGACGACGGGATGAATCGTGCGCCAGAGCCGGATAGACAGGAAGGTGATGGGCACACTCACGAAAGCGAAGACGCCATAGACGCCGGCGAAGCGGGCCCGGCGGCCTGGGTCCTCTACTGCGCCGCGCAGCATCAGGTAAGCGACATAGACGAGCACCGTCACCGCCGCGCTGGTCAGGCGTGGGTCCCACGTCCACCAGGTATTCCAGGTGGGGCGCGCCCAGACGGAACCGGAGGCCAAGACGCCAATACCGAAGGCCAACCCCATCTCCACCCCAGAGACGGCGATGCTATCCCAGATGCGCCGGCGCGTCACAAGGAAGAGAATACTGGCGACGAAACTGGTGAAGAGGCCAATCGCCGAGGCGACGTTGCAGCCCATGTGGAAATAGAAGATGTGCTGCGCTTTGATCTCATTTTCAGAGGTCAGGTTGGCCGCGTCGGGCGCATAGACGAGGGCCATGTAGACCGCGCCCAGGATGGCGAGCCCCGCCACCACGTCCAACGCCATGAGCCAACGTCCGCTCCTTCTTGCCATAGTCATTCCTCCACCACGTAGTCAAAGGTCATAAAGGCAATCGCAATAAACACAACGTCAAAGACGACCAGAAGTTGCAGCCAGTTGATATTCTCACTTAAGGGGATATTGTCCAGAAACCCTCCTGTCAGTTTGACCGCCGAGATGAGCACCGGCACAAGGATGGGAAACAGGAGAATCGGAAGGAGCACCTCGCGCGCGCGGGTGTTCACCGCCATCGCCGAGAAGAGGGTGCCGACCCCCGCGAAGCCCAGCGTTCCCAACAGGACAACCAGGAGTACTCCGGGCAGATAAAGGGGCAGGTTAAACAAGATGATGAAAACAGGAATGACCAACGCCTCCATCGCCAGCATAAAGAGGACGTTCCCCAGCATCTTGCCGAAATAGATGGCGCTGCGGTCCACCGGAGCCAGTAACAGCCCCTCCATGCTCCCTTTGTCTTTCTCCAGGGCGAAAGAGCGGTTGAGCCCCAGCACACCAGCGAAGGAGATGGCGACCCAGAGGACGCCGGGCGCAACCTGTTTCACGTTCTCCACCCGCAGGTCAAAGGCAAACTGAAAGATCAGGACGGACAGGAGCGCGAAAACGAACATCGCGCTGAAGATGTCTTTAGTGCGGAGTTCCGCTACTACGTCCTTCCAGACGATGGCAGCCACCTGCCGGAGGTAGTTCATACCTCCTCAACCTCGCTCGCCCACGATGCGATCATAAGTTTCGCGCAGGCTTTCCTCCGTCAGGTCACCCCGTCGCGCCTCAAACGCGACCCGTCCTCCTGCCAGAATAACCAGGCGGTCGGCCCAGGCCAGCCCGCGTTCCAGGTTGTGAGTTGTCAGCAGCACCGAGGCCCGTTTGCCCTCGCCCTCTCCGTTCTGCCTCACGCCTGCCACCTCTGCTACCACGCGATGCAGCATCGCCGCCGCGTGCTGATCCAGGCCGGTGTCCGGCTCGTCCAACAGGAGCATGGGCGGATCGTGGAGGAGCGCGCGGGCGATGCTGAGCCGCTGCACCATGCCGCGCGAGTAGGTGCGCACCGGATCGTGGCGGCGAGCGGCCAGCCCTACCTGGCGCAATAGAGCATCTATGCGCGCGTCCAGGTCGTTGAGCCGGTAAAGGCGGCCAAAGAAGCGCAGGTTCTCCTCTGCGGTGAGGCTGTCGTAGAGGAGCGGCGCGTGGGTGACGAAACCCAACTGCTGGCGCACCGCGTCGGGCGCATAGGATATCTCAATGCCGCCTACGCGCACTTTCCCGGCGGTGGGCTTGCTCAGAGTGGAAATAATGCGCATCAGGGTCGTCTTGCCCGCGCCGTTGGGGCCGAACATGACCACCGTCTCGCCCGGCGCAACGGTCAAATCCACCCCGCGCAGTACAGCCTTGCGCCCAAAACTCTTGACGAGGCTGCGGATCTCAAGCACGCGGTTCCCTTTCTTGCATCTGTCGCGCGATCTCCAGCAGTTGCCCTTTCAACTTCGTGCGCCGTCGCCGGTATGCATCTTCCGCCACCTTCCCCGCCTCATACTCGTCGTCCAGACGGGCTATGGCAGCCACCAACCGCTGGCGTTGCGCAACCACGTCCTTGCCGGATGAGGCAGCGACAGGCGACTCCCCGACAGTCGCCAAAACGGGTGAGGGCTTCCGCAAAACCAGGCCATAAACCAAGAGACCGGCCATGAGGAGTGCCCCTACACCAAGACCAACTACCAACGTCGTGGAGGAGTTGGTAATAGCGGTTGAGACCGAACCGCCAGCACGGGGCAACTTGGCGAAATTCAATTCCAGGGACTGGCCCGCCCGCAGGTTGCTCCCTTCGTAGTTCAGGTAGGTCGCATCTTGGGTGCCGCGCGTCCCTTGAAGCGAGGCTTGCGGGCTGGTCACCTCCGCACCTCTGTCGGCAACCAACAGGTTCACGTTCGCCACGTCGTAATTTATCTCACGGAGGAGCCGCAGGCTAGGCGTGCTGTAGGGAAGGTTGTAGCGGAAGAGGACCTGCCGCGAGCCCTGGCCTGGAGGGAGGGGCATCGTGTCCGCGAAGCCGTTGGGCGTCTCCACAAAGCGAGCGCCGAGGACACCGCCATCAATGTCCAGATTCGTTGCGCCCTGGGGCAGGGTAAAACGCAGCACCACGCTCTGCCCTGCCTCGTTCTTCGTACCCACAAAGGTGCGGTCCTTGTCATTTGAGAAGAAGTAGAGCTCACCCATCAGGAGATTGTTCTGCTCAAAATCTATGATGAAGTGGGCGCGCTCAATGCGGACCCCTGAACTGTCTTCTGTCGTCTCATATACCTCTACGGGCAACGAAAGAGCGGTGACCTCATCTGGAAAGGCAAGGATCTCGCTGGCGTAGGGGAGGTCCCGGTAGTTCGCGACAACGGCGTAGGTGAGAGCGGGGTCGGTGTTGATCCCCTCAAAACGGAAGCGGCCCTGGTCATCAGCCGCGGTGGTGCGAGCCTCCCCCTCAGTATTACCTTCAAAGGCGTGCAGCGTAACAGTGATGCCTTCCACGCTGCCGCCCCCCGGCGTGCCGTTGGTGACAGCGCCGGAGACAATCCCTTTGCCCGGCGGTATCTTGGCGAAGGGTGAGCGATAGGAGAACGCGCGCGCGTACTCCAACACGGCAGCGCGGTCATTCTCTTTCAGATCGGCAAATGTAGGATGTCCATCCTTCCCCGTAGCCAACACCTGCTCCCACTCTTTCTGGCTGCGAGTCGCGGTGGAGGAGAGGCCGGACAGATCGCTCACGCCCGTGCTCCCTTTGCCATCCTTCCCGTGGCAACTGGCGCAGAGAGCAGTGTAGGTTTGTTCGCCCGCGTTGTGCTGCTCGGCGGTGGTATGGAGCGACCAGGTGTAGAAGACCGCATCCCAGATCTCGGCGTCGGTCAGGCGATTCTTCCAGGGCGGCATCTGGCGCTCAATGCGGCCCTCTTTCGTTATGTCAAATAGTTGCTGCGGGGTCTTATCCGGCCACCAGATGGGCGCGGTGAAATCTGTCGGTTTGACGTCCAACTGGGCGGCGACGGGGCCCTCCCCCTTGCCGAGGTCACCGTGACAGGGCGCGCAGTTCTGCTGGTAGAGGAACTGGCCGCGGCGGGCCGACGGCTGAGCAGCAGTAGCAGGCGTGGCCTGCTGCGCCTGAGCCGAGAGGCCAAAGCCGAAGGCCATAATGAGTAAAACGAAAAACGTAAAGACGTAAGCGCGTCTCAAAAGCAGATCTCCGGAATAGTAGCAGCGAGGTGTCGCACAAGCCCTGAATACAAAAACAGTCGCCCGCACCCGCGGGCGATTGTTATCATCGGTTACATGGGTGCTGTGCGAGGGTCGCACGGCAGGGCGAGCCTCATTGCACCGCCTTCACCTCGGTGATCTCCATCTCTTCGTAGCGGGATGGGCACTTGAGCAGAAGCGTGTTGGCCTGGAAAACACCGTCCGCGTTTAACTTTCCTTCCACGATGGCCTGGGAGCCTTCCCGGTTCATGTTGTCGGGCTTCGGCCCGTGGAAAGAAACCGGCATCGTATGGGAACCATCGGTGATGCTGAATTTGAGCATCAGGGTCGGCGCGTTCCAATCAATAGAATCGGGTACGATGTCGCCCGAAACCCGCAAGGGGCGTCCATAAATGCTCGTGCCCTTAGCCTGCACTTCACTCACAGTGAGGAAGAATTGCCCTGTTGTGCCGAGAGCGTTCACAATGAGATAGACAACAGCCACCAGAACCACCACGCCGCCGATGGCAAACTTTATGCGTTTGTTGGCTGCGGCGGGGCGAACCACCGTTGTACCACGAGTCAGCGTTGTCTGCGCCATGCCGTTCCTCTCCTCTTCATTGTCCTGGGCATTAACTTGCCGAAGTATAGCATCAAGAAGCGATGCTGTCAATGATACGCAAACCCCTAAGGGTCTTCAAGACCCTTAGGACTTATTGGTGACTCTAAGAGCAAGCGGGCTTGCTCCGCCAACGGCTCCGGTACGAGGACACGCGCCTCCGCCAAGGGCCCAATCACCACGCCCAACACCGGGGCTACGCTCTCGGACTGTACCATGGCTGGGATGTCGTAGGCCTCCAGCAGACTGCGCACCACCTGGGCTTCGCCAATGTTGCCCGTAAAAACGACGACCGGCCCTGAGCGGCGTTCGCCGCCACCAAAGCGAGCCATAGATACGGCCTCCACCTTCCTCGCGCCGCCGGCCAGGAGCCCCCAAAGCCATCGCCGCCAACCTTTCACCACCGCTGCCATCCCGTCTCTCCAACTGCCGGTCAGTTCACATCTATACTAAACTATACGACGAACCTATTATACACGGATTGTGGTTCAGACCACAAATACCGAATTGAGGTACAGCAATATCTCTCCATCACGCTTCTCAACCATTGACGAGGTATGGTATAATAGCATCCCTTCAGGAAATTGTCATGACTGAACGTGAGGAGAGTGACGTGATGGATGTGGAAATAGCGTTGGATCGCATATTACCCCACGTGGAGAAACCGGCTCGCTACACGGGCGGCGAGTACAACAGCATCGTCAAGAATTGGACACAAGTGCCGTACCGCCTCGCCCTGGCTTTTCCCGATACCTACGAACTTGGCATGTCTAACCTGGGACTCGCCATCCTCTACGACATCGTGAACAAGGAGCCCGACATGCTGGCAGAGCGGGTCTATTGCCCCTGGCCCGATATGGAAGGAGCCATGCGCCGCGAGGGCATCCCGCTCTACTCGCTGGAGACCTATCACCCCCTGACCGATTTTGACGTCATCGGCTTCAGCCTCCCGTACGAACAACTCTACACCAACGTCCTCACCATGCTAGACCTGGCCGGTCTGCCACTGCGTGCCGCAGAGCGCGACGAGCACCATCCTCTCATTATAGCCGGTGGTTCGGCGGTCTATAACCCCGAACCGATGGCCGATTTCTTTGACGCCTTCATCGTCGGCGAAGGCGAAGAGGTGATCCTGGAGGTGATGCGCACATACGGAGGCTGGCGGGAGGATTGGGATCAAGCCCTCACCCCCCTGCCCCCCTCTCTCCTGTACTCATCCCGCGGAGCGGGACTTTGCGGGCCTCCCACCGCCAAATTTGGGAGAGGGAGTGAGGGCCATCCGGCCAAACACGACCTCCTTCGCCGTCTGGCGCGCATAGAGGGAGTGTACGTCCCATCGTTCTACGAGGCCGAGTACAACGCGGATGGAACCTTCGCCGCGATCCATCCCACTGTGCCCGACGTGCCCGCGCGCATCACGAAACGCATCGTGCCGGTGCTGCCGCCGCCCGTCACCCGTTTCATCGTCCCGTATCTTGACATCGTCCACAACCGGGCCGCTATTGAGATCCAACGGGGCTGCACGCGCGGCTGCCGCTTCTGCCACGCGGGCATGGTCTTCCGGCCTGTGCGAGAGCGGCCCCTCGCCGAGATTCTGCAGGCGGTTGACGACATCATCGCGCAGACGGGCTTTGAGGAAGTGTCGTTTCTCAGCCTCTCCTCCAGCGATTACTCCAAGATCGGCGACTTGGTGCGGGAAACCATGCGCAGGCACGGCGACAAAAGGCTCTCCATCGGGCTGCCCAGCCTGCGCATTGAGTCTTTCTCGGTGGACATCATGGAACAACTGGAAAAGGGACGACGGCGATCCGGCTTCACCTTCGCGCCGGAAGCGGCCACGGATCGTCTGCGCGACGTGATCAACAAGCCCGTTTCCACCGATGCCTTGTTGCAGGTAGCCGAGGAAGTCTATTCTCGCGGCTGGACAACGATCAAACTCTACTTCATGATCGGCCATCCGACGCAGACGATGGAGGACGTGCGGGCCATCGCCCGTTTGGCGCGGCAGGTGCTCGCCGTAGGCCGCAAGCACATCGGCAAGAAGGCCAACGTGCGCATCGGCGTCAGCACCCTTGTCCCCAAACCACACACGCCCTTCCAGTGGGTTCCGCTAGAGGAAGAGTCTCTCATTCGTGAGCAACTGTCTTACCTGCGCGACGCCCTGAGCGGGCCCGGACTCCACCTCAATTGGAACAACCCGCGTGAGACGCTCCTGGAGGCTGTGTTGAGCAGGGGAGACCGGCGGTTGGGCCGGGTTATCCGGCGCGCCTGGGAACTGGGCGCGAAACTAGACGGCTGGCAAGACCAGTTCAACGACGCGGCCTGGACACAAGCCTACCAGGAGTGCGGCATTGATCCCGATTTCTACGCCCGCCGTCCCCGCGCTCTGGATGAGGCTTTCCCCTGGGACCACATAGACGTGGGGCTGAAGAAAAAGTTCCTGGCCGACGAATATCAGAATGCCCTGGCCGGTAAGGTGATCGTGGATTGCCGAGAGCATTGCTTCTCTTGCGGCATCCTGAAGACTTTCAAGGAAGAGCGAAAGCAAACACCGGATGAGATGTGGGGCTGCCCGGCTGTGGGCCACAGGCGCACCGGTGCACCGCTGCGCATCCTGGAGTCGCCGGTGCCAGTGGACGAGAGCCTGCTGATTCCGCTTTCACTGGCCCTCACTCCCCAGCCCCTCTCTCCCAAAGTTGGGAGAGGGGGATGAGGGTGAGAGCGGAGTAACAGGAGAGGATTGTTATGCAAATCCGTGACGCCGACGCCAAACTACGTAGCCATGAAGCCATCGGACGGATCGTACAGGTGGACGGAGAACGCATTTTTTGTCGCGAGGAAGGCAACAGCAAGGGGACCCCGGTGCTCCTCTTGCACGGCGTTCCCACCAATTCTTTCCTCTGGCGCAAACTGATGCCTCTCATCGGTCGCCATCGCACCCTTGCGCCCGACCTCCCCGGCCTCGGCCTCTCCAGCAAGAAGATGGATCGTGACTACACCTGGAGCGGGCTTGCCCAAACCGTCGGCGGCCTGGTGGATGCGCTCAAGTTGCCCCCTTTTCACCTGGTGGTGCACGACATCGGGGGCCCAATCGGATTGGAGTTCGCCATTCGCCAACCCGGACGCGTGAAGAGCATCACGCTGCTGAACTCGCTCCTCGCGGTGAGCACCTTTCACCCGCCCTTCCCTATGAGCCTCTTTCGCAGTGGTTTGAGAAGCCCGGCCTTTGACACGATGCTGCCCCGGCTTATGCTCTTCTTCTTCCGGCAAATGGGCATCGTTCGCCGGCACGGTGTGGATTTGGATGATATGCGGGTCTATCGTACGCTTCTGACACGAGATGGCGGCAAGGAGTCGTTCCTCAAGATCATGCGGGGTTTTGAGCTCACCCAGGAAAAAGAGCATTTCTTGGGCGAGGGCCTGCGCCGTCTGGCGGCGGAGAACGTGCCCGCGCTGGTTATCTGGGGCGAGCGGGATTCCGCAATTCCGCCGCTGCACCGGCAATTCTTCGTGGAGCGCGTCCCCTACGCCGAAGTGCACCTGCTGCCCGCCAAGCACTTTCTGCAAGAAGATTATGCCGAGGAGATCGCAAACCTGGCACGGCCTTTCTGGGAACGGGTGGATGGAGAAACGACGCTGGAACCGATGAGCGGTAACGTCGGCATGGATCGCGTTCGTGGCCGCCCGGCGATGCGCGGTTGGCGCAAGATGGCCGCGCCTGGGCAATCCGAGGGTTAGCGTAAATGCCGGACCCAGCCCTGCAACGCCTGCGGCTCACCTACGGCAAGGGCGAAGCGATTCGCTTCATCTCTAACCTGGACCTCATGCGCCTGTGGGAACGCGCGGCGCGGCGCGCCCGGCTGCCCCTGGCCTACTCGCATGGCTTCAATCCGCAGCCCAAGATAGCCAATGCCCATGCGCTCCCTGTCGGCTGCGCGGGGGAGAACGAAGTCATTGACCTGTGGCTGGAAGCGCGCGTGGAGCCGGAAGAGGTCGCACGTCGCCTGCGGGAAGCCCTCCCCCCCGCCGCTCAATTGATCCACGTAGAGGAAGCAGACCCCCGCGAGCCATCGCTGCAATCGCGGGTGTGCGCAGCCGAGTACCGGGCGCAGGTGCAGACAGATGAGATGGGACACGCTATTGCCGAACGGGTGCAGGTGCTCTTGGCGGCCCAGGAGTTGCCGCGCCAGCGCGCACGCCACGGCAAGCCGCCGGTCATCTATGACTTGCGCCCGCTCCTTTTAGACCTCCGGTTGAGGGGCTACGGCAACGGTGAGGCGACCTTCTGGATGCGGCTGCGCGCGGAACCGGGCGCGACAGGCCGCCCGGACGAGGTGCTAGACGCGCTGGGTCTGGCCGATGTCCCGCGCAGAGTGGCGCGCGAGCGGCTGATCTTCGCGGAATTCGTGCAGGTGGCACCGGCTTCGGCAGCGCCAGTCATCTCGGATGACGATACCGATCCGGAATCACCGCTTGAGTAAGCCGGATGTCCCGGCTAAGAGCGGCGACTCTTTTTGACATTTCCTGTCACTGGGGGTATAATCTCATTCGTAGCCGCCAGGGCGCAAGCCCTGGCGCATCGCGCAGGAGGAATGCAGATGTACGCGGTGGTTGAGACAGGTGGAAAACAATACCGTGTCAGCGCGGGCGACACGGTGGATGTAGAGAAAATGCCCGCCGCGGTGGGCGAACAGGTCAACCTTGAGCACGTTCTCTTGGTGGCCGAAGGTGACACGGTACGCGTGGGTCGTCCGCTCGTAGAAGGCGCGCACGTACAGGCTACCGTAGTTGAGCAAGACCTGGGCCCCAAGGTAACCATCTTCAAATACATGGCGAAGGAACGCTACCGGCGCAAGGGCGGCCATCGCCAGGAAATAACCCGCCTGCACGTGGACAACATTGTGCTAACCTGACGCACAGCAAGACCATACCATACGACTTGTAAGTGCGGCTACGGAAGGAGAAACAAAGATGGCGCATAAGAAAGGCGGCGGCAGCAGCCGCAATGGGCGTGACAGCCAATCGCAGCGCCTCGGCGTCAAGCGGTTTGACGGTGAAGCCGTGCGGGCCGGAACGATCATCGTTCGCCAGCACGGAACCAAGTTCAAGCCGGGCCACAACGTGATGCTGGGCAGGGACTACACCCTCTTTGCTACCATTGACGGCTTCGTGAGGTTTGAACCCTATTCTCAGAGCCAGAAACAGGTCAGCGTCTATCCTGAACGCGCCGTGGCCTAAGCCCAGGCTACCACGGCTATCTCTTCCGGCCTGCGTATCCCGGAGCATCCGGCCCGCAGACCAGCCGGAGAAAGGCATTTGCTGTAATGAAGGCCAAGATACATCCGAAGTATTATCCTAATGCCAAGGTGATATGCGCCTGTGGCAACACCTGGACTACAGGCTCCACCAAAGAGTTGATTCGCACGGACCTCTGCTCCAACTGCCACCCCTTCTACACAGGTGAACAGCGCATTGTGGACACGGCAGGCCAGGTGGATCGCTTCATCAAGCGGTTAGAGCGGAAGGACACCGTGATCGCCGGGTTAGAAGCACAACGGCAGGCTGCTGCTGCCGCTGCTGAGGAGGAACGGCTCGCGGTCCGGCGAGGCGGCAAGGTGCGAACCAAGAAGACAGAGGCCCCTGCACCCACGGGGGCATAACGGAGCCAATCCTTGAGGGGCGGATGACCATATCTGCCCCTTTTTCTTTTGATCCTATCAACCCATGGGAGGTGCCGTCATGGAGCGGCGAGGGACCGGCGGCTGGATAGAACTCATCTGCGGCAGCATGTTCAGCGGCAAAACCGAAGAACTGCTTCGCCGGCTGCGGCGCGCCGAGATCGCCCGCCAGCGGGTGCAGGTTTTCAAGCCGAGCATTGATAACCGCTACGGCCAGGCACGGGTAGCCTCGCACAGCGGCACAGGCCGGGAAGGGATCAGTGTGTCATCTGCTGCGGAGATATTAGCGCAGGTGCAGCCGGAAACCGCGGTCATTGCCATTGACGAGGCACAGTTTTTTCACGAGTCTATCGTGGAGGTATGTACCGTGCTGGCCGACCGGGGCAAGCGCGTGATCGTGGCCGGGCTGGAGTTAGATTTTCGGGGCGAGCCTTTCGGCCCTATGCCCTTGCTGATGGCGCAGGCGGAGCATCTGGACAAATTGCACGCCATCTGTGTCGTTTGTGGAAATGAGGCCAGTCGCACCCAACGCCTCGTCAACGGCAAGCCCGCACACTACAACGATCCGATCATTGTTGTAGGCGCGCAGGAGATGTACGAGGCGCGCTGCCGCCAGTGCCACGAAGTGCCGGGGAAGCCGGAGCCCGCCGCGATAGTTACAGAGACGGTTTCCGGAAGGGGTTAACTCGCAGATAACAACCGGCTACTGCCTCAACCGCGCCAAGACCGCCAGCAAATCCACCGGCAAGGGCGACTCAAACTCAACGTGGCTGCCGTTAGATGGCAGGCGAAAACCGAGACGGTGCGCATGAAGGAACTGGCGCGGGCAATCCAGCGCGGAGGCGCGGCGGCCATAGACCGCATCGCCAACAACCGGATGGCCCAACCAGGAGAAGTGCACCCGAATCTGGTGGGTGCGGCCTGTTTTGGGCTCGGCGGCTACGAGAGTGTAACCGGCGTAGCGCGTGACGAGGCGGTATTCGGTAACGGCCTCGCGCCCGCCCATCGTGACGGCCATGCGCTGCCGGTGGCGGGGGTCACGCCCGATAGGGGCCTCCACGCGACCACGTTCGGTAGGAGGGGTGCCCTCAAGAAGTGCCAGATAGACCTTGTGGACAGAGCGGCTCTTGAACTGGTCTTGCAGGTAGCGGTACGCCGCATCGTTCTTAGCGACCAAGATGAGCCCAGAAGTGTCTTTGTCAAGCCTGTGCACGATGCCGGGACGCTGTGTGCCGCCGATGCCCGCCAGATCCGGCGCGTGGGCGAGCACCGCAGCGACGAGCGTGCCGGCCTTGTGTCCAGGGGCCGGATGCACGACCATCCCCGCAGGCTTGTCAATCACCAGCAGGTCGCTATCTTCATAGACGACGCGTAGAGGGATCGGCTCCGGCTGTACGGTGCTCGGCACGGGCGGGGGGAAGCGAACCTGGATGTAATCTCCCGCTTTGATCTGGTGGCTGGCTTTCGGCAACGCGCCGTTCACCGTGATGAAACCACCGTCCAGCAACCTCTGTACCTGG
>JADYZS010000221.1 GCA_020853075.1 Anaerolineae bacterium
AGGGGCGAGGCATGCCTCGCCCCTACCTGGAACGAACACACAGCCGTCGGATAAAATCCGACGGCTTTACCGTTTCACGGGATCAACCCCGGCGGGAGGACGACGGTGATGTGCCGCGTGTCCAGGTTGACCTCTTGCACCACGTCGCGGATCGCCGGGATCAAGATCTCTCCCTGACCGCCGCGCACGACCCAGACGTCGTTGGCGAGGCCGGTCATGACTTCTGTGATCGTGCCCAGTTCCTCACCTGCCGGTGTCCAGACGGCTGCCCCCAGCACATCGTGGATAAAGTACTCCCCTTCGCCCAGGGGCATCGCCTGCGTCGCCGGGATGTGTAGCCATTGGCCGCTCAAAGATTCGGCGGCGTTCCGCGTCTCTATGCCCGCGAGTTTCAGCACGACGCGGTCCCGATTCCGGCGCACCCCCTCAATGGTGACGCCGGTTAGCCCGTCCCCCAGATGGACTTGCTTCAACCCCGAGAAGCGCGGTGGCCAATCTGATTCAGGCTCAACCTCAACCTCGCCCTTAATCCCCCACGGCTTGACGATGCGCCCGATCATCAAGGTTTGTTCTGGCATCCGTTCCTATCCAACAAGCACTGACCGTCGGTTAGAAACCGACGGCTTCCGGGTTAGGAAGCCCGCTCTGCGGGCTTGGCACGAACACACAGCCGTACTCGTGCGGGCTTCCCACCGCCGTCGGATTCCATCCGATGGCGGACTTTGACACCACCCTAACAAAGGCCACTACTTGCACGCGCCGATGCCTATGGTATAATGATTTTGCCTTTCATAAGACTACCCAATCGTGCGCTGGCAGGAGCGAGGGAGCATTGCGAGAATCCCTCAAGGTATTATTGGTTGACGACGAGCCGGAGACCGTGCGGCTGCTACGGAAGGTCCTACAGGCGGATGGGTGCACCGTGATTGAGGCCGCCGACGGCCAGGAAGCATTGACCCTCTTTGCCCACGAGTCGCCCGACCTGATCCTCTTAGACATCATTATACCACAGGTGGATGGCATTGAGGTTCTAAAGCGCATCCGCTCCCAGGACCCTGTCACAGGCATCATCATGGTCAGCGCCCTGACATCGGAGAAGCTCGCCGTTGAGGCTATGCTCGCGGGCGCGGACGACTATATCAGCAAACCCTTTCCACTTAAGGAGATACGCGTTCGCATCCAGCAGGCCACCGACAAGGTTTGGCTCCGGCGCGAAACGCTGCGCCTGCAGAACGAGTTGGAGACCGCGAACGCGCGCTTGCGCCAACTCGTGGCCCGCTATGCGCCCCCAGGGGTTGCCGAACGGGGCACACCCGCAAGTGACGTAAGCCAACTAACGGCTGAGCGACTCAAGATCACAGCGTTGGCGATTGGCGTTCGCAACGTCATCCGCCTCGCCGAGTCTGCTCCGCCGGAGCGACTGATCAGCACGATCAACCAACACCTATCTCTGGTGACCGATGCCGTTCTGCAAGAGCACGGGGTGCTGGATAAGTTCACGGGCAATGCCGTGATCGCCTTGTTCAACGCGCCGGTGCGCCAAGAGGATCACCCTCTGCGAGCCATACGCGCGGCCCTACGGTGGCGGGATTCGGTGCAGAGCACTCAGATCACCGATGATCCGGCGCTGCGCTATGGCATTGGCATCCATACCGGCAACGCGGTCGTAGGGAACGTCGGAGCCAGCCAATACACCAGATATACCGCCGTCGGCGATGCTCCCGATCTGGCCTGGCGACTGCAAGAGGTCGCAGAGCCGGAGCAGGTGCTCATCAGCGGCTACACCCTCGCCCAGGTGAAAAATCTGATAGAGGCGAAACACGTGGGGCGAGTGAACGTGAGTGGTCGCGCAGAGCCGGTGGACGCTTATGCTGTGGCGAGCCTGAAGTAGAGTGAGTGTGACGTGGCAAGGGGCTGACCGGACGCACCAGGATAATCCCTTCGCATCACACCCTACCCGACCGCGAGGTGGTTATGCGGGTCGGGTTTTGTGTGTTGTCCCCCTTCTGATAGCGCAACTTCTCATCGTCGGCCTCACCTCCCTGGTCACCGCTGCCGCCGTATCGGCCCAGGCAGACGCACCGCCCCTATCTCTCAAACGCGCCCTGGTTAACGTCTGGCCTGAGTACGACGACCCGCGACTGCTGATTCTCTATGAAGGCGAGTTTGCGGCCGGCGAGACAGGCTTTCCGCAGGTCGTCCAGTTTCCCGTGCCGCCCGGCCCTTTACAGGTGAACCAGGCCGCCGGCCTGACCGCCGATGCCCAATACCGGCGACAACAATGGGAGATCATCAATCAGCCGGACGGAACCGGCATTTTGAGTTATACCTTACCGATTCCTACCTTCTTTTTTGAGTATTATGTTCCTGGTATAGAGGGCCAGAAGGAACGGCGCATCGCTTACGTCTATCGCACCTTGTATCCGGTAGAGACATTGGAGTTCGCCATCCAGGTCCCGTTGCGTAGCCGCGGCTTTCGTCTTTCGCCCGTAGCGACAACAGTCACCAACGATGCCGATGGGTTCACGTATCACCGCCTCACCTATCGCAACGTGCAGCCGGGCCAGGAGATCACGCTAGACGTTCGCTATACGAAAGACAACGCGCAGCCTTCCGTCCAACGCCAGACGCCTGCAAATCCGGTGGCAACGTCGCCCGGGCGATCCCTACGCTCCAATATCGGCTACTATCTTCTTGCCCTCGGCGCGGCGGGATTGGTGGCAGCCGGTGGCTACTACGTATGGTGGCAGCGGAAGGTGGTGGCGACGGACAAAAAGCGTATGCCTGCCTCTCGCCGCCCCAGGGGCCGCGACAAAGTGATTCAGATAGCGAGAAAACGAGAAACGCGAGAGCCAGGTCAGCAGATGCTTCCTTACTGTACCCAGTGTGGTCGGGCCTTGCAGCCGCAAGATCGCTTCTGCCCTACCTGCGGCACGGCCCGCCGGATGGGTTGACCAAGGGGTTTGCTATGCGAAAAATTGTGTTGGTCGTTCTTAGCCTATGGATTCTTCTCGCGCTCTTGTTCTTACCCGTTGGCGCGCAGGGCC
>JADYZS010000222.1 GCA_020853075.1 Anaerolineae bacterium
ACCCTGAGTCCGGCTCCTTTGCCTGCTTCCTCCTGGAAGAATACGGCGTAGATCGTTTCAAGAAGATCTACACGAAAAGCAACTTTGAGGCCGCGCTGAAGGAGATCTATCGCACGACCCTCTCTTCCTTGGAGAAGAAATGGCTGAAGATGCTGGAAGCCCTGTGATGTAGAGACACTGCATGTAGTGCCGCTACAATACCGACAAGGAGCCAATGTTGACACCAGACCAAAATTGTAATATACTCTCTAGCAGGATATTGCAATTTTTGGGAAGCAGAGGAAACAAATGGCAGAGATTCGCGTCAGTATCGGACAGGTGAAACGAGACATTTCCGAACTGGTCAACCGGGTCGTCTATGGCGGCGAGCGGGTCGTGCTAACATCCCGGGGCAAACCCAAAGCGGCGTTGATCAGCATCAAGGAATACGAGCATCTCAGGCGAGGATACGACGAGGAGGGTCGGACGCGTTGGCGGGCATGGTTAGCGGAAAGCGAGGCTTTGTCCGCGGAGATCCTGAAACGGCGGCACGGCCAGCCGCTGGACGTGGACGCTCTATGGCAGGCCGCCCGCGCCGACCTGGAGGCTCGTGATGACCAAATCCGTGGTCATTGATGCCAGCCTCGCGTTCAGATTGGTCGTGCCTGGAACCCAGCAGGCTCACTTTCGGGCGTTAGTGGCGCAATGGGATGAGAGCGGATATGCCTTGTGTGCACCTGCGTTGTGGCTCTACGAGATTACATCCGCGCTATGCAAGACGATACACTTTGGGGAGCTCACGCCAGAGGAAGGACAGCACGCACTCTCTCTGTCTCAACGGCTGGGCGTACAATTGTTTGCGCCCGACGAGGCTCAGGCTCATTTAGCCGTCGCTTGGACGCTGCGCCTCAAGCGCGCGGCGGCTTACGATAGTTTCTACCTGGCATTGGCCGAAACGTTGCGGGCTGAACTATGGACGGCGGACAAACGTCTTCACGCTACCGCTGATCGGCCCTGGGTACGTTGGGCCGGGCCGTCGTAGAGCAAGTTGCACTTAGGAGACAAAATGAACACGCTCTTGTGGGCTTTGCAGGTAATACTTGCGGTGAAATTCGGCTCGGTTGCTTACTCCCATGGTCTCCGCACCGACCAGGCGAAGATGCAGCAAGGGATACAGAGGTTAGGCGCAGTCGCACGGCCCCTGCTAACCTTGATCGCCCTCTGCACCTTTCTGGGCGGGGTCGGTCTGATCCTGCCGGGCGCGACCGGAATTCTGACTTGGCTGACGCCTTTATCGGCGGCGATCCTCGCCCTGATGATGCTGTTGTCCGTTGGGTTTCACCTCCGCTGCCGCGAAAGCCCCAATCTCGTACCGGGGTTCGTTATTCTCGCCTTAGCCACGTTTCTCGCCTATGGGCGGTGGGTGATCGTACCGTTTTGAGCGCAGTTGCTCGCTTGCGCACCCGTCTTCTCCATTCACCCGACGGCGGCTCTCAGGCATAATCTCTATTCGGCGTCCAGGTCTCGGATTAGTTCCGAGATCTGGCTCTGTTGGAGCGTTCCCTCATCCTGCTTGCGCCGAAAGGCCATGACAAGTTCGGCATAGGCGATGGACGCGGTATATACCCGCGCTGCCTCTTGTAGCAGGGTGAGGACCCGCCCGGTTCCTGCCTCCACAGCATAGCGTTTTATGAGGGCCGAGGTATCAAAATAGTAATCACTCACCGCGGACCTCGTCAAGGAGTTCGGAGAGAGGTCTGCCTTCCAATGCCAAGGGGGGCGAGGCAACTCGTCGCTTATGCTTGGCAGGCGTGATGAGACCTCCGGCTGCAGGACTTCTCAGGAATTGCTCTGCCGCCAACCGCTTCCAGGCTGCATCCTCGTCAGCCTGGGCCTCGCGGATATATTCCTCTAGCCGCGCCCGCACCACGTCAGAGATCGTCTCGCCCCGCAATACGGCCACCGCCCGCGCCCGTCGTCGCAGGTCTTCAGGCACTTTGACTACCAGGTTGACCGTCATCCTTCCCCTCCTTCGGTAAAGGTATCTTTATAGCGTTATTATAGTCCGACGGCAGGGACATGTCAAACTACTGCAAATCTTGCCCCTTTTAACCAACCTGGTTATACTACCTGCACTCCGGTACGGGGGCAAGGTATGACCGACCATCCCGCGGCTCCCGCGAAATCTCCCCTCCGGCGCGAGGCATTGGCCCTGGCGATCATCCTCGCTGCCGTCTCGGGCCTGGCGTTCGCCCTGGCCTGGCCGTGGCGTCCGCGCGCCGCGCCCGGCGGCCCCACGCTGGCACGCTATGTCCCTCTGCGCAACGGCGGCGCCACGCTGCGCGCCGCCTACGATGCTGCCGGCGCGCCGGTCTCCTGGGAAAGCCAGAATGCGGTGATGATCCCTTCGTTGGACACCGTCACAGACGTGCGAGAGGCACCGCGTGCCGTCATAGACCGATTCCATCCCTGGCCTGAAGAGTCAGGCGAGGAGCCGGATCGCGAGATCATAGAGGTCCGGCTGCGCACGCTGGATACGGCAGGACACCTCACAGAGACCGTCAGCCTCATCCTGCGCGAGCCGCGCGGCGACTTCCTGGTTAGCCTCTATGATCCGGCCAGCGACCGCGACCTCGTCTTTGACCCGCCGCTGCAGAATCTATCCGCCAACCTGGAGCCGGGGGAGGCCTGGGAGAGCGCGGGGCGTCTCTCCGGCGAACTGGATTACAGAGCCACGGGCCGCGTGCTGGAAAAGGGCCCCTTCGCCAACCAGGCCCGGTCTTTTACCGATTGCCTCCAGGTGGAGATGCGCCTTGTTCTTTCGCGGGAGGGTGAGACCGCGAGCGACACGCGTTGGCACGATTGGTACTGTGCCGGCACCGGGTTGGTGGAGTCGCAGACCTTTGATACTGGCGGCGCGCTCACCGCACGTAGCGTCACCGTCTCTGCTGAAGGCATCCTCCCCGGCTCCGCTGTCCTGCCGCCGCCCGCAAACCGCATGGTGAGCGAGGACGCACCGGCTGACCCGGATAGCTGGCAATTGATCCGCTTTGCCCGCGCGCTTCCGGCCGGCAAGCGAGGGTCCAGCACCATCCCGCCTACCTGGATTCCTTCCGACCCGCCGCTCCTCCTCACAGCCAGTTACTACAACGGCGACCTTGTCGCGCTTGACGCGACAGGCACGGTTCGTTGGCGCTTCCGCTCGGAAGGCACCATCTACGGTCAGCCGTCCTTTGATGCCGGGCGCGGGCGCATCTACTTCGGGGCTACCGACAAGCGGCTCTACGCGCTGGACGTGCGCGGCCTTTTCCTCTGGTCATTCCAGACAGGCGATAGCATCGCTACGCGCCCCCTCGTCGCGGGGGATACCCTGGTATTTGGCAGCGAGGATCGTGCGGTCTATGCGCTAGATGCCGACTCCTCGGCCTTGCGCTGGCGAGTCGTCACCGGCAGCGCGGTTGTCTCCAGCCCTGCGCTGGTGGGTGACCTGGTGATCACCGGCAACGACGACGGCGGCGTTTACGCTCTTGATTTACAGACGGGGGAACGGCGCTGGCTCTATGCCAGAGATGCCGCCATCGTCGCGCCGGTAGTGGTGGCTGATAGCACGCTCTACATCGCCAGCCGCGACGGGACCCTCACGGCTTTTGCTCCCGCCAACGGCATCGTGCATTGGGCCGCTACCATCGGGCAGCCGCTGCGCACCGCGCCCGCCGTCGGCAAAGACGCAGTGTTCATCGTAGATAGCACAGGGACAATTACGGCCCTGGATCGCGTCACAGGCGCACAGCGTTGGGCGGCGCTGGATGTCGGCTACACCGGCCCGCCAGTGCTCGTGGACGAGACGCTGGTCGTGGCCCGCAACGACGGGAAGATCGTTCGCTTCGGTCTGGACGGGAAGGAACAAGGCCGCTGGGACGCTTCTGATGTTGGCCTCCCCGGCGACGCCTTCCCTGCCTTCTACCTGGGCCCTGCCCTGGGGGACGGTGCTATCTGGCTGGCCGATGACGATTCGGTGGTCTATCGGTTGGGAGGAGAGTGATGGTATGACCATCTTCCAACGCATTCGGCCAACGCGCACCACCCTCGCGACGCTCGTTGGCCTCCTGTGGGCGCTCTCTTTTGGCGCGGCGCGCGATTTCGTGTGGGCCGACCTGCGCACCGGCATGGTTGACCTGCGCGGCCTGCCGCGGGTGACGCGCGTCCTGGTCTGGTTAGGCTTTCTTCTCCGGTTCGCTATGGTTGGTGCGCTCATTTTCAACGACCTCTGGCGCGCCGAGTTTGAGCTGCTTCCCCTCTATGCAGGCACGCCGGGGCGCGGCGAACTGATACCGCTCGCGCTGGTGCCGGCTACCCTCTTTCTTCTCACGATGGCATGGACTTTCGCCCTGGCCGGGGCTTTGCACAGCCACTGGCTCCTGCGCCTGGTCGTTCTTGGCCTTTATATGTTCGTTGCCACTACCTGGACGGGCATCAGTGCCCAGGGAAGGTCGGGCCTGCTGGGGCCGTTGCTGGTCTGGGGGCTGCTGGTCGCTGTGCCGTTCTTCTTCGTGTTACGTTGGCGCCGGCGGGCGCGGCCCATCGCCGAATTCGTCTTCCTTCTTCTGGTCGTCGCTGCGACCTTTGCCCTCGCCCAGGCGCAGGCGGTGACCCTCTGGCGCATCAGCGGCGTGCCGCTCGTCCTCGGTTCCTTGAACACCAATGTACTTGCCTTCTCCGGCCTTGCCATGCCTTTTCTGTTGCTCATCGGCATGGACATCGCTGGCTTCGTGCAGCAAGCGGCTGGTTGGGTCACCGGAATCATCGCGACGCGGTTGACCAGATGGGCGGTTTATCCGGTTCTACTGGCACTCCTCGGCTGGCGGCTGCGCGACGTGGTAAGCGAGACGCTCACCCTTATACAGGAGAGTTCGCTGCGCGCGGTCGCAGCCTCATACATGGGCGCGTTGGGCGTCCCGCTTCTGGTGGGACTTGCCTGGTGGTTCGTCAGCCGTTGGCGTAAAGGGGCAGCCGCTACGCCGCTCACGACAGAGGGGATCACCGAGGCAGGCGAGAAGAACGCACCCTGGCTTATCCTGGCCTTTCAGGGCTACCAGGTGGTCTCGCTGGTTCTGCTCGTCCTGTTCGGTGCCGTGGGGGCCATCGCTATCATTTTTCTTGAGGATTTACCGCTGGCCCAGGTACAAAAGGTGGCTACGCAACTGGTCGTTGGGCAGCTCTACTGGCCCATTGTGATCAAGGTCGTGGCGTTAGCCGTCGCGTTCTGGTTTCTCCGTCGGGAGTGGCGTGCGCCAGCTCTCTACCTGGGCACTTTCGCGGCCATGCAACTCTGGTTTGAACTGGCTGCGCCGGGCCGCCCGCTGGCAAACATCGCCTGGCGTGGCGCCGGGCCGGTGGATTTCTGGTGGGTCGTGATCCTGGCGCTGATCGGGCTGTTCTGGCTGCTGCGCCGCGAGTTGACGGCGGCGCGCGCCGGACGGCTTCTCCTGATCGTCCTGATGACGGCGCTGCTGCGGCAGACGGACTTCATCTCGGATCCCTTCAGCCCCTTCTTCGGCTTTGCCGGCATCGGGCTCGTGGCCTTCGGCATCGTCTGGGATGCCCTTACCATCGGCTCGTGGGCCAACGCCAGTTCGCCCGCGCTCCCGCGCGTGAGCCGCATCTTTCTCTATCTTGGCTACGTCCTCTTCACCGTCACCATCGTCAACTGGGTGCTGACCACCCATAACCTCTCTTATGTGGAGACTTTCGGCGGGGAGTTGTCTCTAGGGGGCCTGGGGCTTTTCGGCAAGCCGATGCTTTATGCCGTCTTCGCGGCCCTCCTCGCGCAGCCGCCGGAAGGTGAGGGAACGCGATAGGGATTTTTAATTGGGTGATAACATGGCCCCCACCCCAACCCTCCCCCGTAATAATGAACGGGGGATGGCGAGAGGCTAGATACCCTCCCCTGCGTACTCGCCGCTTGCGCCCTACGGGTGCGTTCTTTCCAACGCCATAGCGGGGGAGGGCGAGGGTGGGGGCCTATAGAGGAGCGACCATGTTCACAGTCGGCTTCGTGCAATTTTGCCCGCTGCGCTATCAAGTAGAGCAGAATATCGCTAAGTTGCAAACGCTTCTGCATGGTGTCCAGGCCGACCTGCTGGTGCTGCCGGAACTTGCCAACTCCGGCTATCTGTACGCGGCACCGGAAGACCTGGCTCCCTACGCGGAGAAGGGCGACGGCAGCGGCCCCTTTCTTTCTGCCTTGCGGATGCTGGCCGCGCAAATGGGCGGGGTCATCGTGGCCGGGTTTGCGGAAAAGAGCGAGAAGGGGCTATACAACTCGGCGGCGGCGGTCGGCGGCGAGGGGGTCATCCAGGGCTATCGCAAGACGCACCTCTTCGCCAGTGAGAAAGACCTGTTTCTGCCGGGGGATAGCGGCTTCCAGGTCTTCACCCACGAGGGCGTGCGGGTGGGGATGATGGTGTGTTTTGACTGGTTCTTCCCGGAGTCGGCGCGGACGCTGGCGCTCCGGGGCGCACAGGTCATCGCGCATCCGGCCAACCTGGTCTTGCCCTATTGCCAGCAGGCGATGGTCACCCGCTCCCTGGAGAATGCTGTCTTCTCCGTCACGGCGAACCGTTACGGCGTTGAGGATTTGCCGGGGAAAACGCTCTGCTTCACAGGCGGCTCGCAGTTGCTGGATACGAAGGGGAATCGCCTGTTGCAGGCCCCCACCGAGGGCGATTGCGTGGCCCTGCACGAGATTGACCCTGCCGCCGCAGATGACAAGGTGGTGGCGGGGCGCAACCACCTGTTTCGTGACCGGCGACCCGCTATGTATGAGTAGCCGCCATCGGATAAAATCCGACGGCGGTGTTCGTGTCTTTGTAGAGACGAGCCGACGGCTCGTCTCTACAAAAGAAAAAGGATGAACCACGGAGACCAACTTTATTTTCTCTGTGTTCTCCGTGTCTCCGTGGTTATTTCCACTCGCACAGCGATTCAACGTATCCTGCCGAGCCGTCCCTCAGCCAGCCGTCCAGTTGCGCCGGGTCTTTGAGTTGTTGGCCGCGCAGGCGCGGCACGACGACGAAGCGGCAATCCAGTTCGGGGAGCGAGGTCATGTCGCCCCACAGTTTCTCAAACTGGGCGACGGGGAAAACGTCCTCCTGCCCGTGACCCCAACGCTTCTTCACGTCTTTGAGGGTGACGTAGGTCGGCATGCGGGCGGCCAGGTTCCGGGTGGCCGCGGCGACCTTCTCGCCGTTGTGCAGGTCGTGGCGGGTGAGACCGAACGCTGCCAGCAACTTATCAATGGTGACCCAGTTCGTCAGCGAGTTGTAGTAAGAGAGAGCGAACTCCATCTCCTCGCGCGGCATCGCCAGCCCTTCCAGGAGACGGAGACGGCCATCTACCCGCGCCAGGCCGCCGCCGCGATCCTCCACCCAGCGGGTGATAACCTCAAAGGTGAGAGCCGCACCCAGGCTGATGTGGAGTCCCAGCAGGGCCGGGGCGACCTCCGCGCCGACGGTGTCAATGTTGTGCACCATGAGATATTGTAGATTGGGTCTCTCGTCCAGGAGGCGGGCGAGGACGCCGTTCCGGAGGAGGTTCGGTATCTCGTACCAGTGGCCGACGGGATGGAGGCATTGCATGGGCGTGTTGTCGGTGTAATCGCTCCCCTCGCCGGCCTCGCGCGCCCAACCGATGAGCGCGGCGTGGAGGCTATCGCGCACCTTCTGCGCCTGTTCGTCCAGGAGCTGCTGCGGCATCTCCTCCCATGCTAAATGGAGGTCGCGCGCCATCGGAATCAGACGCAGGCCGACGGCGCGGCCCGGCGAAAGGATCAGCGGCCCCGGATAGCCGTACTGCTCCTCGCGCGCCAGGAACTCCTCAATTGGCGCATGGGTCAGGTAACTGGTCGTGATGATATGGGGGATGGCCTGGCCGCATAGGCGACCGGCGCGGCGGCTCTTCGCCAGATGGGTCTCAATAAAGGTGCGGTGCCTGCCGCCCAACTTGCAGAAGGGATGGAGCGCTTTGACGACGCCCGCGCCCTGCGTCCAGCGGCTCCCCGCGCCCCCGGCCAGGGAGACAACCGCCCCCTTGCCCGCGGCCAGGGCTTCCAGGCCCATCTGATAAAATTCGGCAGGGAGGTCGTGGGTGGCATCGTACACCTCCTCCGGCGCGACGTCCTGGATGTCGGTGTTCAGAGGGAGCCGGTTCTGGGCCAGGCCGATGCGACCGTTCCGCAGGTCGGCGCGTATCTGCTCGTGCTGGACGCGGTCAAAGCCGTATTGGTTGAGGAGTGTCCCCAGGTCTTGCCCGTCCGCATCCTCGTGCCGCATACGGGGGAAAAGCCGATCAAAAAGGGTCTGCACCATGCCGGAGAGTTCCGGCATGGTGCGGCAGGCTGCGCCGAAGCGATCCAGTTCGGCGCGCCGGAGCAACGACAGCTGGCCGCGGTCGCAGCGGAGCATGGCCGGTACGGTCAGCGCGTAGTAACCCGCAGGAAGAAGGGCCGCATCGCCTGCCAGAAGTTCGGCAAAGGTGCCGCGCTCGTTGATGAAGAAGTCATAGACGACCGGCTCCATGGCGAAGGGGAGCGCCTTCTCCAGTTGGCGCTTAGTCGCGGCCATGATCTCTTGCAGCCGTTGTTGGGCCAACGCCTTCTGGCCCGGCGCGAAGATGAAGCCCATCCCGCCGCCCGACATCCCACCCAGCATCCAGAACCCCCAGAAGCGCTCCTGGAATTCAGACCGCACCCGTTCAATAAGCGTCTCGGTGTAGAGGTTGCTGGCCCAGGGGATAATCGTCTGGATGGGGCCGGAGAAGTTGCGCGTCGTCAGCGCACCGATGGCGCGCACGTCGCCCGCGCGCACGGCGGCGATGATCTGGTCCAGGATCTGATAGGCTTCCAGGCGGCCCGCCCACTCAGCTTCGGAGCGGAGGAGGTATTTCTCGGTCACCATCTCCAGGATCGGCCCCACGTTCTGGGCCATGCCGCCGTGGACGAGGACGAGGCTATCCTGAAGTTGCTGCCGCGTGGCCTGGGAAGCATCGTCCAGGTCAAAAACCCGGTGGCTCGGCAGGAGTCGCCCGCGGCTGATGCCGTATTCGGGATCGCCTGGCGTGGCTTCCTCGCCCCGGATCAGTTTCATGCCGGGCCAGACGCCCCCCGAATCCTGCCAACCGCCGCCGGAACCGGCCAGCCATTCGCCCAGGATGGCGCGGGCGGCGACCAGGCGGCGCTCGTGTTCAGCCAGCGAGCCGGTCAGCGAGCGGGCCTGCCCGGTGGCCCTCATGCAAACAGAGGTGAGGGAGGCTAACAAAGTGGTGGAGACGGCCAGGCGCGAGCCCTTGGGGATGCCGTTGACCGCACTCACGATCTCAAGCCCGCGTCCGGGGCCTGCCAGCCGCGCCAGGAGGTCGGCCAGGTTCTGCTCTGACCCCTCTATCCCCGGCGGGACGAGCCCGGCGGCGATGACGGCGGCCTTGAGAAGGCCTAGATAGTCGCGGGCGAAGTCAAAGACCTCAGCCAGCGTGGTGACGTCGGCGGTCGCGCCCAGGTCAACACTCGCCAGCCGCAGCAGCGGCTCGTCAATGACGCGGAAATAAGCCTCAATGGGAGGCCGCGGCGCGGCATCTCGCCCGCGCACGCCCAGGTCAATGGAGACGTTGAGAACGCGCGCGCCCTCCGGGAAGTCCATGCCGAGGAAGAAGATGTCACTCCAACCGCTGTGGCTCAAGTCCATGCGCACCGGCGTGGACTCTTTGAGGATGGGGAAAGGCGCATCGGGCGAGGGCCTTTCCAGGAGTTCGCTGCGCACGCGCAACGGTTGGTCCGCGGGATGGCCGACGCGGAACATCCATTGGTTACCCCGCACGGAGCGGACGCTCCGGCGCACCTGGTCGGCCAGCGTCTGGAAACTGAGGCGGTGGTAGGCCGCGGCGAGCGCGCTGGAGGCGGCGTCGTTGGGCCCCTGCGCTTCCTGGGCACGCAGAAAAACCTCAATTGCCTCCTCAAAGCGGCGCTGCAAGAGGTGGTGGTAGCCTTCATAGGGCACGAGCCCCTTGGCCTGCGTCCCCGGCTTGAACGGGAGGTGGAAGCGGTGGATGGCATAGAGGAAGAGCGAAGCCCGGACGCGCTCGTAGAGGTTGTCGCTGGTGCGCCGGAGATGGTCTAGCCCCCGACATTCGGCCAGGAGCGCGTCCAAGGAGGCAGCGCGGCAGAAGGCATCCAGGGAGCGGTTGCGCACCGCCGAGTCGGAAGAGGTGATAATTTCTGTCAGCATTTTCAGAGTAGGTGCGAAGAAAAAGAATGAACCACGGAGACACGGAGGGCACGGAGAAAAGAAAAATGGTCATGCTGAGGCCCGCTTTTGGGGCCGAAGCATCTCGGAGTGAGGTGAGATTCTTCGCTGGTCATGACTCTAGGCGATAGTGTTCGGGTCAACCCGCTCAGAATGACAATTTGATACTCTGTGTTCTCTGTGTCTCCGTGGTTTAAGTTTTACTGATTACGCGTTCAACTCCCGCAGCGCCAGGAGTTCCAACATTTGGGATAACACTTCGTCGTGGTCTTTTCCGCTCAGGGCCAGGGCCAACTGCGCGGCCAGGAGGCCGTAGCGCACGCCCACGTCGTAGCGCCAGCCCTGGTTTTCCAGGGCCAGGTAGCGCTCGCGGGAGGCCAGTTCCGCGAGCGCGCCCGACAGGTTCACGCCGCCTGCGTCGCCCGCCTCCGCGACGCGCTTCTCCAGTATCTCCATCACCAGCGGCGTCAGGACGTGCATACCGAAGAAACAGAGGTAGTGACCGGCCCGCAGCCCCGGCACCATCAGCCGCTGCTCTGCCTCGGTGGGCGTCGGCTTCTCAATGACGTTGTCAATCAGGTAGAGGTCCTGGTGGCCGGGGACGCGCCGCCCGCCCACCGTGCCATAGTAGGGGAGGAGCCTTTCCCGCGAGGCCTGCACCGCCGACACCGCGCACGATTCAGCCTGGGCGACCTCCACCAACTGTTGGGCGCAACTCTTGGCCCCGCGGCTCACGTAGAGATGGTCGCCCACCAGGTGGAGAAACGGCTCTCCGTTCACGAAACCTTTGGCGCAATGGACGGCGTGGCCGTAGCCGAGGGGCGCGTTCTGCTGCACGAAGTGGAGCCGCCCGGCCTGGTCGCCCGCGGCCTCCGCGTAGGGGGTCTCGTCGCCGGGGCAGACGACGACGCAAATCTCCTCCACGCCCGCGCGCAGGGCCTCCTCAACGATGATGCGGAGGACCGATTTCTGCACGCCGTCCCGGTCTATCAGGGTTTGCAGAGGGAGGGTGCGTTGTTTTCTACCGGCGGCGGTGATGATGGCCCTAGTAATTCTCATGGGTAGCCTCGGAAGATGACAGGCCCCCACTCCCTGCCCCTCCCCCGCTTCGCAGGGGAGGGGTGCTCCCCGCGCCCTCCCCCGTTCTTTCTACGGGGGAGGGTGGGGTGGGGGCCGTTGGCTTCGCCTCCCCGCTCATAGAGGGGCAGGGTGGGGGTAGTCAGAATTCACCCTTTTCTTCGCATTGCACCGGGTTGTCGCAGGCCGCGTGAATCGCCTCTAGTACGGCGGACATTTGCTTTTGGGCCCCTACCCCAGCCCTCCCCCGCTTCGCGGGGGAGGGTGGCCCGCCAGGGCCGGGTGGGGGCCGTTGATTTGACTTCCCAGACGGCGGTCGGGGTGGGGGCCAATCTTTACAGTACCACCTTCACCGTCACGAC
This sequence comes from Anaerolineae bacterium, assembly GCA_020853075.1. GTDB lineage: Bacteria > Chloroflexota > Anaerolineae > JADYZS01 > JADYZS01 > JADYZS01. Next base: position 11,714 of record JADYZS010000222.1, read on the forward strand.
CTTCTTCGGCCCCAGGCTGACGGCCAGGCTCCCGTCCCCTGCCGGGGAGAGCTCGGTCTGCGGCTCCTCGTCCAGGTTGGTCAGATGCGCCATGCGCACCCGGCGGGCGAAGGTCAGGCGCGCGGCCGTGGCCGACTCGCCGGGGTTGAAGAGGCGCACGATGAGGTCACGCCGGTCGCCGGAATCCCGGTCGCAGCCCTTGATCGCGCTGAGGACGGCGTTCTTGCCTGTGACCCTCAGCAGAGAGCGGGACGTATCGCTCCCCTGCCGTCTTGCGCCTGCGCCATCCTTACCGAAGAGGGTCCGGTCTTTCAGGTCAAAACTGACCGCGCGCACGCCCGCGACGAAGGCGTGAGCCTCGCGCCAGACCTCGGCCTCATCCCACGAGCCCGCGTGGGGAATGACCGCCAGCCGGTAGGTCAGTTCTCGTAAGCATTGGCCGCCGGGCGTCGGTATCTTGGGGCCGGCCCCGCCCATGATGGTCATGGGGTCGCGTCCGGCACCCAGGAAACCCACCGCCCGCAGCAGCGTCAGCGCGATCTCGTGGCGCTCCGTGTCCCTTACCTCGAACTCGTGAATGCCGAGGTTGGCAAGGCAGAGCGCGCGCTGGCCGCTGCCCACGTCCATCCAGGTCTGCTGCGGGTAGGTGGTGGGCGCGTCCTCTATCCAGACCTCGTTAGGAACCTGCTCGTGGCCCACACGGTGGCGCACCACGTCAAAATGCCCTTCGCCGTAGGAGAAATCGGCGGCGACGTCGCTGGGGAAGGCAACGCGCAGGCGGTGGTCACATGCCCGGTTGTCCAGCGTTATCTCCAGTTCCAGGCGGCGGCTCCCCTCAGCCAGCGAGACGACCACCCGCAGCGGGCAGATGACCGTCTGCTCCAACCGGCGGCGCCGCTCGGCATCCAATCCTACCGGCAGGGCCAGGTCGTATTCAATGGCGTAGCGCTGCACCGCCGGGCCATCGGCCAGGCGGACGAGGCGCGGCGCCGCGCCCAGCGTATTGAGCACCCGGTCAAACATGGGGTACGAGTAGGTGTAACCGTCGCCCGCGTCGCCGCCATCCTCAAAATAGGCCAGATCGCGGAAGGTCTGCCCCGTCGCCTTGTCGGTCACCGTCAGCGTGCCGTTGGGCGCGATGACAACCCGCAAGTGCTCGTTCTCCAATACGTTGTCTGAATGCAGAGGAGATGGAAACTTGACCGGCTTATGGTCTGGCCGGACGGCGAAGGCGCGATAGCCATAGCCGGGTACCTTTGCCCGGAAGGAGGCGCACACGCGCGTCACCTCAACCGGCGCAGGCGGCCCCGCCACCGCATCGCGGCTGACCGTCGTCCGCCGGATGCTTTCCAGTTGCAGCGGGATTTCCTCCGTGCTGCCCAGCGGGCGCAGGTGCAGCCCGCGGAAGAAAGTATCCGGCAAGGAGAGGCTGTCGCCGCCCCACTCCTCGTGGGCCCGCCAGCGGAGGAGGGTGGGATGGTCGGTCTCCGCCGTCAAAGTGGGCTTGCGCGTCGCGTTGGCAAGGGCCAGGCGGTTCAGGTAGGGCATGGGAAGGTCTATATCCACCGTAAAGGCTTCATCGCGATCCCAGGCGACGCCATTGAAGAGAACGAGAACGGCCTCCCGCTCCTGCACGTCACCCAGGTCCAGGCTGCGCGCAGCCAGTTGCAGCCGCTCCTCGGTGACGTGTTCGGCGATGCCGCTCGCCCAGGCGAAGCGAGTCTCCATCTCGGCGTGGACGTCGTCCACGCTGCACCCGCCGATGCTGTCGTGGGGATGGTTCTCCAGGAGCCACTGCCAGGCTCGCCAGAGGAACGCGCCGGGATAATCCAGCCCCTGGCAGGCCAGGAGCGCGCTCCACGGCTCGGCCCAACGTTCCAGGAGCATCTGCGCGTGGGCGTTCTGCAATTTGTTGTAGATGCGTGAGGAGAGGACGTTGTAAAGGAGATAATTCCAGCCGCCGCCGCCCATCAGGCGCGAAATCTCGCGCTGCTCACCTCGTATCGTCGGCAACTGGGCGCTAGGGACCGCGGCCTTCAGCGAGGCAAAGTAGCCTTCCAGCGACGAGTGGATGAACTGCGTGCCCTCGCCACGTGGCGAGGGCGCGCCGCCGCCCTTCTGGTTGGCCTGGCGCAAGATAGCGGGGAGGTCTGCGCGGGGTTCCAGATGGTCCACCCCTGAAAGGGCCAGGAGGACGCTGGTGCCGGCGCGCTGGGCCTCTTGCCGGGCCAATGAATGTAAGTCGTTGGCGGCCTCGGTCACGTCGGGGGGCAGAGGGCCGGCATTGGCGTAGCCGCTGTACGGTGGTAGAACGGCCAGGAGGACGCGGCTCCCGTCGGGCGATTCCCACCACGCTTCACTGCGACGCAAACCGGGGTCTAAACCGCGCCAGTTCAGCGCGGTATCAATGCCGAAGCCACGCAAAATCTGCGGCAGTTGCCCGATGTGGCCGAAGGTGTCGGGGATGTAGCCGATTTTCTGCACGTAGCCGAAGGAGCGGGCGATGCGGTGGCCGAGCATCAGGTTGCGCACGTGCGCTTCAGCGCTGGGGATGAACTCGTCGGGGAGCACGAACCACGGCCCCACACCCAGCCGCCGGGTGCCGACCAGCCGTTCCAGGTCAGCGCGCCGTTCCGGGCGTATCTCCAAATAATCAAGGAGAGGGGCCGTCTGCCCATCCAGGTTGAAGTAGGGATATTGAGGGGTGTTCTGCAGGAGTGGGAGGAGTTTATCCATCAAGCGCACCAGGCGCAGACGGAACTGCTGGAATGAGCCGTACCATTCCCGATCCCAGTGGGTGTGCGGGATGACGTGCACCGTGTAGTTCTTCGGCATCCTTGCCCTCCGAGCAGCCATAATCACCCAGAAGTGTACGCCAGTTAATCCCTTCGCGCAAATCTTTCAACCTAAACCCTAAAGAACCTATCCTAAAAATACAGGGGTTTGATTTCTGGTCAGCGGATAGGTAGCGGAATAGCGGATAACGG
>JADYZS010000223.1 GCA_020853075.1 Anaerolineae bacterium
CTCTGAGGTAGTCTCTTGGTGGTTCACACTCCAAGTTCTACCACAGGACGGTCTCGCTCACATAGCAGACCGCCCTATCTTTTGTCTAAATGCGAGTTATGAGGTCTGGGAATCAAGTGAGGGAGAAGCACTTACCATGTCGCTCTCGGTATCACAACCAACTCGCGCACGAGCGCGGCTGCTCTGGAACCTGATTGAGACCGACCGCCTGCGCGACTTGACACTCGGCTTCCTGAGAATCGCCAGCCCCACTGGCGACGAGGCAGCCTTTGCGAACCATCTGGCCGAATGTCTGCGCGGTATCCCAATGGCAGTGGAGATGACACATCGCTACCCCCAAAGCCCCAACGTGATCGCGCGGCTCAGGTTCGCGCGGCCCGGCAAGACCCTGCAACTTGACGGACACCTGGACACGATTGACATGCCTCATGCGCCCCCGCGCTTTAAGAAGGGGCGTATCTTCGGGCGTGGCGCGTGCGATATGAAGGGCGCGCTGGCCTGTATGGCTGAAGCGGCTCGTATCCTCATCGCCGCTGCCCCCGAATTGGCCGGATCGCTCCTCGTCACAGCCCATTCCTTGCACGAGATGCCGGTTGGTCACAACGAAGCCCTGGACGATATGATTGAACGGGGGTATTATGGCGATGCGGTCATCATCGGCGAGTGTGGCTCCACCAGCCTCCCCATCGCGGGCTTGGGCATGGCCGTCTTTGACATCACCGTAGAACGCCAGGGCGACGTGCTGCACGAGACGAAAGCAAAGGGAGTTCCTAACCCAATCCTCTACGCCAATCGCATCGCGACAGCCCTGGCAGAGCACGCGCAGTCGCTGGCGAGGGAAGGTGGCCCCTTGCCGGAGTCGCTCTTCATCGGACAAATTCATGGCGGAGACTTCTACAACCGGATTCCTACCGTTTGCCGGATTCAGGGCACACGCCGCTACGCTGCGCCCAAAGGGGTCACCGACATCCGGCAGGAGTTTGACCATCTGTTAGCCTTCACCAAAGATTTCGCAGCGGCGGGTATCAGGACCCAGACCACGGTCACGCGCGCCGGGGATGGCTTCCGCCTCTCTCCTGAAGAGAGCATTGTCCGCTGCCTGAAAGAGGCCTATCAGGAAGTACATGGAACAGAACTCCGGGAGAGTTACAGCACAGTCGTTGGTAATGCTCCCTGGTTCATTCGCGATGCCCACGTTCCCTGCCTCTATCATGGGCCAGACCAATCCAGTGCCCACGGCGACATTGAATACGTTGATCTGGATGATATGGTGCGTGTGTGCCAGGTCTATATCCTGACCGCGCTCCTCTATTTGCAGGGTGTCTGAGAAACGATGCGCCTGGATCGGTCAAATCGTCCCTTTCACACGCTGGTCACGTTGGGTGACAGCATCACCGCTGGCGGCACGGCCACCCGCCGTGATCTCTGCTGGGCGTCACTGTTGACAAACCAGATCGGTGCCGCGCAACAGGCTCCGCTCCGGCTTGTCAACAGCGGACTGGGCGGCGACGTTATCTCGCCGCGCAGCGTCGGTGGCCCCGTCTCCCACAGCCACGGTTACCCGACGGCGCTTGAACGCTGCGAGAAGCACGTCATAGCCTACCACCCTGATCTCGTCATCGTGGCTTATGGCGTGAACGATATAGACTATGGAACGCCTTTGCACATCTTCCTGGACGACCTGGAGACGCTGATCACAACCATAAGCGACCGCACTGGCGCGCTCATCGTGCTTTTGGACGCCTACTTCACGAACTGGACGTGGCCCGACATGCCACCCTTTCTGGCCCACGGACGGCGCGAGGTCGCGCTAGGCTACAACCGTGCCATTGAGGAATTGTCGTGGCGACTGGATTGTCTGTATGCCAGCGTTTGGGCGGCGATGGGCGAAGCGCCGTGGGTGGTTGACACAGACGGAGTTCACCCCAACAATCTCGGTCACCAGTTGATCGCGAACCGCGTCTTTGAGGTGCTCGCGCAGAACTGTAGCGTTCTGGCGCGCAAAGCCCAGGCGGACCGCGAGACATTCGTACAGTGGCGAGACGAGTCAGCGATGAAAGAGGGCTTCGGCCCGTGGCCTGCGGACGATAGGTAAGAGAAGGAGTGACAAATTATGGGCAGCAGGCTGCGCCTGGGCCTGGTCGGCTGCGGCGGCTTCGGCAAGGAACTGGCCGCCTATTTTATGGAAGTCGCCGGCATCGCCGCCCTCTGCGACGTAAACCAGGCCGGCATGGAGGCAACGGCTCAGGCATTGGGTCTGGACGTGCCGCAGTTCACCGACTACCGGGCGATGATCGCCGCTGGTGGGCTGGATGCCGTCGTCATCACCGCGGCCAACCACGTCCATGCCGAGATCACCATTGCCGCCGCGCGGGCGGGCCTGCACGTTTTCTGTGAGAAGGCGATGGCCCGCACCGTGCCGGAGTGTTGGGCGATGGTGCGCGCCTGCCAGGAGAACCACGCCAAACTGATGGTCGGCCACAAGCGGCGGCTGCGTCCACCCTGGGCGCGCGTGATCCAACTCACCGGCGATGCCTTCCTGGGCACGCCGCTTTCCATCACCGCATCCATCTACGCCGACAACCGGCCTACCGGCTTCTTCGGCACCTGGTGGGCCAATCCTGCTCTGAGCGGCGGCTTCTTCCACGCGCACGGTGTGCACGTCATTGACTGGTTCCGGGCCATGTGCGGCGATGCTATAAAGGTTTCGGCGATGTACGGGCCGCAGCACGACAGCCGCTATCTCTACCCTGACGTCATTCACGCCACCTACCAGTTCAAGTCGGGCGCGCTAGCATCCATCTGCGGAGGGCAGTCGTTTCCGCTGCACGTCTTTAAGGAATCCGAAGTACCGTGGGGCGAATGTCGTCACGGCGGCTTCAAACTGATGCCGTACCGGGACCACATTGACCTCCACTGGCAGCGACTGGACGAAAAGGAAGCGCACCGCGAGCGCTTTGACGACCCAGGCATAGACCACGCCTTCCGGCTGGAGACCGGCGATTTCGTGCGCTGGATTCAAGAAGAGCGCGCTCCCTGCCTGACCTGGGTGGAGGGACTGCGCTGCGTGGAGATGATGGAAGCGGCCTACCGCTCGGCGGCGATGGGTGGGCAGCCGGTCTATTTCCCACTCTATCCCGAACTGGAACCAGAGGGGCAGCGTATAGCATGACCAGACGGATAGCGATTGACACGGGCGGTACCTTCACCGACCTCGTCGGGCTTGATGCGCAGACCGGCGCTCTCTTCGTCAGCAAGACGCCGTCTATCCCCAGCCGTCCAGAGGAGGCGGTTCTCAACGCGTTGCAGCAATCGGGCGCCGACCCTGCCGCCCTGGACATCCTTCTTCTGGGCACCACCGTGGCGACCAACGCGCTCCTGGAGCGGAAAGGGGCGCGCGTCCTCTACTTAACCACCGCGGGCTTTGAGGATGTTCTCTTCATCCAAAGGGTCAACCGCAAATTTCATTATGATCTCACCTGGAAGAAACCCGACCCTTTTGCCGCCCGGCGCGACTCCATCGGTGTGAGGCAGCGCATTGACAAGGATGGCCGGATCCTTCTGGACCTCACGGAAGAGGAGATGGCACGGGTAGGTAGCCTGGTGCGGGAGCACCTGAACGGGAATCGCGGCGACGTGGCGATAGCCGTGAACCTGCTCTTTTCCTATGCTAACCCGGTGCACGAAGAAAGACTCGGCGAGTTCCTGAGACGGTCATTTCCCGACGTGCCGGTCTCCCTCTCGCACAAGGTCGCACCGATCTGGCGAGAATACGAGCGCGGTTCCACCACGACGGCAGATGCCTACGTGAAGCCCATCATCAAACGATTTGTGTCTCGCACCGAGGACGGCCTGGCCCGTTGGGGCTACAGGGGGCCCTTCGCCATTATCAAGTCCAACGGTGGCAGCATGTTGAGCGCGGCGGCCAAGGATCATGCCGTGCAGGTGCTCTTATCGGGTCTCGCGGGCGGCATGATCGCAGGCAAGTATTACGGCGCGCAGGTCGGGAGCAATAACGTCATTTCACTGGATATGGGCGGCACGAGTACTGACGTCGGCACGGTCACAAACGGGGAAATCGGTTACACGACAGAATACCAGGTAGAATGGGGAGTACCTATCGCCGCGCCCTTCATGGACCTGACCACCATCGGCGCGGGCGGCGGCTCGCTGGCCTGGGTGGACAAGGGAGGTTTCCTGAAGGTCGGCCCCCAGAGCGCGGGCGCCGATCCTGGGCCCGTCTGCTATGGGCGCGGCGGCAAGGAGCCGACGGTGACCGATGCCAACCTGGTGCTGGGGCGGCTTAACCCGGATTATTTCCTGGGCGGACAGATGTCGCTGGATCTGGATGCGGCCTCCGCCAGATTGGCCGAGTTCGGTGCAAGCCTCGGCCTTTCCCGCGAGGGGCTGGCCCGCGCTATCCTTGACCTGGCGAACGAGAACATGGCGAACGCCATTCGCCTCCTCACCGTGCAGCGTGGGATTGACCCCAGGGAATACGATCTGGTGGCCTTCGGCGGCGCGGGGCCGCTCCATGCGTACGACATCGCCCGCTCGGCCGGCATCCGCCGCATCGTCATCCCGCCGCATCCGGGCCTCGGTTCGGCCTTCGGCGCGCTCCTGGCCGACCTGCGCGTGGATAAGGTCTGGACGCACGCCCTGCGCTCCGACCGGGTGGAAGTGGAGCGCATAGATAACGAGTTCTCCCGGTTGGCGGCAGAGGCGGTGGCGGAACTGAGGAGCGAGGGTTTCTCCGGGGAACCGCTGATCCGGCGATCTATCAGTATGCGCTACGTCGGGCAAAACTACGAGCAGGATGTGACCGTTCCTTTAGGAAAGATCACGGAAGATACCATCCAGGCGATCTTTGAGGCATTCCACCGCCAACACGAGGAGTTTTACGGCTACCGGATCGGCGGCGAGGTGATCCAACTCGTCCACTTCAACGTCAGTGCGATTGGGCCTGTACTGAAGCCATCTCTCAGGGTGATTCCACGTCGCCCGCAACCACGCCCCGTTGCTATGCGCCAAGTCTGTTTCCGGGAGGAGGAGGGCTTTATCACCTGCCCCATCTACCGGCGGCCCAACTTCGGCGCCGGAACAGAAATGGTGGGGCCTGCCATAGTAGAGGAAGAAGACTCCACTACCCTGGTACACAGCGGCCAGCACCTGACGGTAGATGAGCATGGTATCTTTGTGCTTACGGTTTGAGAGGAAATGATGTTGCAACCACAAAGCCAGATTGACATCGTGACGTTGAGCATCATCCATAACCACCTGGTCAACATCTGTCGCGAGATGGGGATTGCGATGATGAAGACCGCCTATTCCACCATGTTCAACGAAGGGCTGGA
>JADYZS010000224.1 GCA_020853075.1 Anaerolineae bacterium
AGAGGATGGCCCACAGGCGATCGACCGGGCCAGAGCGCGCCAGGTGAGGCCGCAGGCGACGGTAGGGCGCGCGCAGATAGGCGAAGGCGGCGAGGCCGAGGATAATGTGAAAGACGCGGGAGACGCGCGCGCCCAGCAGGAGAAGCGCGGGCAGCGCCAGGAGATAGGTGCTGAAGCGGATGGCGTGGCGCGCGCGCCATAAATCGGCCTTGCCGTCGCCGCGCGCGTAGCGATAGTATTGTCGGAAGAAGGCGCGCAGACCGGGGCGCGGGCGGAAGTGGGCAACGGCGTAAGGCGCAAAGGCCCAGCCCTCCTGCCCGGCTACCTCTTGCAGGCGCAGGTCAAAGACCAGGTCCTCGCCGTAGTCCAGCCATTCGGGGTAGCGGCCCGCGGCCTCCCACGCGGACTTGCGAAAGGCGACGGAGCGGCTGGAAGGGAGGAAATGGGCCGGGTCAATGTCCTCCAGGTCGGGGAGTGTCGTCGCGCCCAGGGCCGCCTCAAAAACCGTGTGCGGCTCTGCCTGAAAGAAGCCCCTCACCACCTGCACCGGCGCGAAGGACCACGGGAATTGTGGGATTTCCACATGCTCCCGCAATTGCGCCAGTTGCGCCTTCTCCGCCTCTTCCACCTCAAAAGGCGCGACCAACTCGGCCAGCCAGCCCGGCTCTAGCCGCACGCCCGCGTCGGTGCAGGCGATGACCTCGCCCGTAGCCGCATGGATGGCCGCGTTGCGCCCCTGGGAGATATTCGCCGTCGGGAGCGTGAGGACGCGCAGCGGCAGGCTCCCCGCGTACTTCTTGAGGATGGCGAGCGTGCCGTCGGTAGAGCCGCCGTCGGCGATGACGACCTCATCGGGGGCGCGGGTCTGGCGGCAAAGGGAATCCAGCAAGGTGGCGATGGAGCGTGCCTCGTTGCGGACGGTGGCGACGACAGAGACGCGGACGCGCACGGAGGCCGGCCCTCCCCTGACCGGCCCCCGCATTATACCTGGGCTGCGCGGTTTAGCCAAGAAGAATCACACCACGAAGTTGACCAGTTTTCCTCCCACGTAGATGACCTTGCGCACCGGCTTTCCCTCAATGTATCGCTGCGCACCGGCGGTGGCGAGCGCGGCGGCTTTCGCTTCCTCTTCGCCGATATTGGCGGGCACGTTCACCTTGTCGCGAATCTTCCCGTTAACCTGGACGATCAGGGTGACCGTCTCCTCTTTGGCCGCTTCCGCGTCGTACTCGGGCCAGCGTTGCATGTGGACACTCGGCCCCGGATGCCGCCGCTGCCACAGTTCCTCGCTGACGTGGGGCATGGAGGGAGCCATCAGCAGCAGGAGGCTGTCTACCGCCTCATCCCACGCGGGCGTGCCGTAAACTGCCGTATCCTTCGCCTTCAGCAGCGCGTTGTTGAACTCCATGAGCGAGGCGATCATGGTGTTGAAGCGGAAGTGCTCAATATCTTGCGTCACCTTCTGGATCGTCTGGTGGGTGACGCGGCGCAGCGCGCGCGCGTCGCCCGCCGGTGGCTGGCCGTTCCGGCGCGTCTCCGCCTCGTCGGTCACCAGCGTCCAGACGCGGTTCAGGAAGCGTTGCACCCCTTCAATCCCCTGGCTGCTCCAGGGGCCGCCCAATTCCCACGGCCCGATGAACATCAGGTAGGCGCGCACCGCGTCCGCGCCGTAGCGTTCCACCAGGTCATCGGGCGCGACGACGTTGCCTCGCGACTTGGACATCTTCTCGTTGTCCTCGCCCAGGATGAGGCCCTGGTTGAAGAGACGCAGCATCGGCTCGCCAAAGGGAACCAGCCCCATGTCCCGCATGGCCTTCGTGAAGAAGCGGGTGTAGATCAGGTGCATGGTGGCGTGCTCAATGCCGCCAGTGTATTGATCTACCGGCAGCCAGTAGTCGCCTTTGGCCTTGTCCCACGGCATATCGTCCCGGTGAATGGGTTCTTCATCCTTCCAGTACGGAGTTAGGTAGGCGTAGTTGTACCAGGAGGAACATAAGAAGGTGTCCATCGTGTCAGTTTCCCGCTCGGCGTCGCCGCCGCACTGCGGGCACTTGACGTAACGGAAGCCTTTGTGGAACTTCAGCGGCGATTCGCCAGTGGGCAGAAACTCGGCATCCTCCGGCAGCAGCACCGGCAGGTCTTCATACGGCACAGGGACGGTGCCACAGTTGGCGCAGTAAATGATGGGAATCGGCGCGCCCCAGTAGCGCTGGCGGCTGATGAGCCAGTCGTGTAGGTGGTAGTTCACAGCGCGCTGACCTCGCCCTGTCTCCTCCAGCCATTGCGTCACCTCCTGCACGGAGTAATAAGTGGAAGCACTGGACGGGTAGCTGACTGCATTCTTACCCTGACTGGTCCCCTCCAGTCTTTCCATCGCCATCTTTGGGGAGATGCCTGCAATAGTGCCGTTGAAGGGGCCGGAGTGAACCAAGACGCCTTCGCCGGGGTACGATTCTGGCATCGTCGTCGGGTCCAGCGTTTCGCCCGCCGGCTGGATGACGACGCGGATCGGCAGGTTAAACTTGCGGGCGAACTCAAAGTCGCGCTGGTCGTGCGCAGGCACCGCCATGATGGCGCCGGTGCCGTAGGTCATCAACACGTAGTCGGCGATCCAGATAGGAATGCGCTCGTCATTGACCGGGTTGATGGCATACGTCCCGATGAAGACGCCGGTCTTCTCCTTATCCACCGCTTCGCGCTCAATATCGCTCTGGCGGCGCGTCTGCGCGACGTAGGTTTCCACCTGGGCGCGCTGCGCGGGCGTGGTCAATTCCTCCACCAGCGGATGCTCCGGGGCTATGACCATGAAGGTCGCGCCCCACAGGGTATCGGGCCGCGTGGTGAAAACGCGCAGAGGATGGTTGCCGACCTCGGTGCGGAAATCCACCTCCGCACCCTCGCTGCGCCCGATCCAGTTGGTCTGCATCACCCGCACCCGCTCCGGCCAGTCAATCTGCGTAAAGTCCAGTAATTCCTCCGCAGACTTGGTGATGCGGAAGAACCATTGATCCAGGTTCTTCTTGATGACCGGCGTGCCGCAACGTTCGCAGTGACGATCCTCGCCCCACACCTGCTCGCGGGCCAGGGTAGTGTTGTCCTTTGGGCAGAAGTCCACGGGCGCGAATTGCTTGTAGGCCAGGCCCATCTCGTAGAGTTTCAGGAAGAACCACTGTGTCCACTTGTAGTAGCGTGGGTCACAACTGACGGCCTCCCGATCCAGGGCCCACATCGCGCCCATGCTCCGCAGTTGTTTGCGCATCCGCTCAATGTTGGCGTGGGTCCATATCCAGGGATGCGTCTGGTTCTTGATGGCCGCGTTCTCGGCGTTGAGGCCGAACGCGTCAAAGCCGATGGGGAAGAAGACGTTGTAACCTCGCATCCGTTTGTAGCGCGCGGCGGCGTCCGACGGCGTCATGGCATACCAGTGGCCGATGTGCAGATCGCCGGAGGGATAGGGGAGCATGGTCAGGAAGTAAAACTTCTCCTTGCGCGGGTCCTCGCGCGTCGCGTAGAGGCCCTCGGCCTCCCAACGCTCCTGCCATTTCTTTTCAATCTGCTGAGGGATATATTTCTCTGCCATGTCTCTTATACTTACTCCTTGCGCTCAAGCCGTTGCTATGACTATCACAACGCGATGTCATTCGCCATAGCTTTTTTAAGCAAGCCCATCATATAACCTATCCCCTTGCAATGCTCTAAGGGAGCAAGGACTTCTTTCTGAGGGAAAGCCCCTCTAATCATTATCCTGTAATTCCTGCCGCCTAACACGACTATCTTCTCAAATCGGTCTAGTCTTCGCTCTATCACCTGAATGGCAAGGTCACTGACGCTCAGGGGATTCGTACTCTTGTCATTGAAACTTACGTCATAAGGTCCGGGAATGATGTCGTTGGGGAACAAGAAGCCATATTTCGCCGATAGTATGCACCAAGAGGTAGGGTAGAACTTCTCGGCATATTCCCTGCATTTGGTGGCAAACGACCCCGTGTATACGAATCTGGCCTGGGTAGGCCCGGCATTAGGCCTCTCATCCCATATCTTGGACCGGCCACAAGGAATGATACATAACACGCTCACGTTCCTACCTCCATAAATCTATGCCGTCATCCACCATTCGTCTGTTGTTTGCGCGCCGCACCAGCGTTCCAGCCGCTCGCGTGCCAGGCGTGTCGCCCGCACCACCTCGGCCTCGCCCACCTCCGTCGGGCCGAAGACGACGACCAGCAATTCTTTCGTCTCCAGGCGCACCATCGTCCGCTCGCTGTCTGCCGTGGGGCTGCCGAAAGGCCCCAGGTCGTCGGCCAGGACCGGCTTACCGTTCGCGGGGAGGATGTCCTTGCGGATGCCTTTGTAGGTCTCGCCCGCGCGCCCCAGCCGGAAGACGACGTCGCCAGTGATGCAGGCCGCGTCGTAGAGGCCGTAGGGAAGGCGCGTCTCCAGCGAGCACCAGTTGATGACATCCACCGCGGTGTTGACCTGGTAGAGTTCCCGCCCTGTCACCACCCGCCGCACCAGGGCCTCCGGCGAGGGCCGCCATCTCGTCGGGTCCACGCCCAGGCGATGGTAGAGCCGCCGCACCTTCTGCAAGGTCTCGTCGCCGCTGTAATGGCCGTTGGGATAGAGGGCGGCGAGGTGCGCGGCCAATTTCTCTATCTCGGCCCACAGCGCTGGGTCGTGGGGCGCAACTGTCGCGCCGCTCATTGCCAGGACGCCGAGCCGCGCGCCCGGCGCCGCCGCGACCACGTCCGGGCCGATGGTCAGGCGTAGGGTCATGGTGGGTATCTATTTCCGCGCCTGCTTACCGGCATCGCGCACGCGCACGACAAAGGCTGCCACCAGCCCTACGGCGGCGGACACGATCTGCACCAGCGGGCGCTCCGTCCATGCGCCGGAAGTCAACATACTGAACGGGTTGGCGGAATCGCTGCCCCACGGGTTGGAACCCGTCACCTGGCCGAAAAGCCAGACGGCCAGCCAGATGACGATGGCCGCGCCGACATAGCCGACGGCCAGCGCGATGAGCGCGTTCGCCATAGAGCGTATCTCTGACTTCCAGCGTCGCCAGCGAAAAGTGAACATATTCATCGCTACCACGATCAGAACCAGAAGTAGGAATCTGCGCATTTAGCCCTGCACGTAGGTAAGCCAGCCGTGGCGGTCTGGGATACGCCCCTCGGTGATGCCAAAGAACTCCTCTTGCAACCGTTGGGTGATAGGGCCGCGCCGGCCAGAGCCGATAGGCTGTTTATCCACCGAGCGGATCGGGCTGATCTCGGCTGCTGTGCCAGTGAAGAAGAGTTCGTCGGCGACGTAGAGCATCTCGCGCGGGATCATCATCTCGCGCATCTCGTAGCCCAGGTCGCGGGCCAGGGTGATGGCGCAGTCGCGGGTGATCCCGCCCAGGATAGACGCGCCCACGGGCGGCGTGTAGAGGACGCCCTTGTGGATGAGGAAGAGGTTTTCGCCGCTCCCTTCGCTCACGTAGCCATAGACGTCCAGCGCGATCCCCTCCACGAAGCCGCGGTCGCGCGCCTCCATGACGACGAAGCCGGAGTTGACGTACTGGCCGCCGATCTTCGCCATGGCCGCGAAGGTATCGGGGGCCATGCGTCGCCACGAACTGACACCTACGTCCACCCCTTGCTCAATGGCTTCCGGCCCCAGGTAGCGCCCCCATTCAATGGTGGCGATGATGGTCTGCACGGGGCAGCCACGCCCATCCACCCCGATGGAATCGTAGCCGCGAAAGATGAGCGGGCGGATGTAGCACGACTTGAGGTCGTTGCAGCGCACGGTTTCAATGATGGCCTTTTCCAGTTGCGCCTGGTCGTACTTCACTGGCATGCGGGCGATTTTGGCGGAGTTGATGAGCCGCTCCACATGGGGCCCCAGGCGGAAGATGGCCGGGCCTTGCAGCGTGTTGTAGGTGCGGATCCCCTCAAAAACGCTGGTTCCGTAGTGGAGGACGTGGGACATGACGTGGATCTTGGCGTCGGCCCAGGGCACGAACTCGCCGTCAGACCAGATCCACTGCGTTGCTTGCATCGGCATGGGATGTTCCCTCCTCAACCATGGTGGTTGTAGAGACGCCCCGGCGGGTCATCTCCACTCGTACGGTGATAAAAGAAATCCCCCTCATCCACAGGGACGAAGGGGTTCTTCGCGGTACCACCCTGCTTGTCGGCGGCGCATGGCTTACAGATACCACGCGCGCTGCACCAATAAGGTGGAGCTGAGGGGACTCGAACCCCTTACCTCTTCAATGCCATTGAAGCGCTCTCCCAGCTGAGCTACAGCCCCACGGCAGCCGACCACTTGGTCCTCGCGCTAACGGGCGCACCCGGCGACGGCTAGAAGGCATAAGCCTCTTCACCGTCGCGGCTCCCAGGTGAGTTCGGCCTTTGCCTCATGAGAAGCACCTAACAGAACCCGCCGTGCTTGTCACCCTGAGCGCAGCGAAGGGTCTCGCATTGGCTAAAACTGGCGAGATGCTTCGCTCCTTCGTCGCTCAGCATGACACCAAGAGGTTTTGTTAGCGATTCTAAAGGCGGGCGGGCCCTATCTGCCGCCGTGCCGGGCTTCCACCTGGTCTTTCCCGGCTCGCTGAGGGTCTGGCCTACTACTCCTGTTCGTCGCTACTTTATGTATAATGCCAACGGATGGAGCTGAGGGGAGTCGAACCCCTTACCTCTTCAGTGCGATTGAAGCGCTCTCCCAAATGAGCTACAGCCCCGCAGTGGCGAGGATAAGTATAAGCCAGAAACGGGCGATTGTCAAAATCGTAAGACGGTAAAAAGAAGCCGCTGCCCAGATTCTGTTGCTGTTCTCCGGGCGGCGGCCACTTGGTCGGGGCGAGAGGATTTGAACCTCCGACTCCAGCGTCCCAAACGCTGTGCGCTACCAGGCTGCGCCACGCCCCGTCAGCTAGCAGTATAACGGAAGTGGCCGAGTTCGTCAAACGCGGCGATGCCTGAATGAGTTGACGATTTGCCCCGTTGGGCTATAATAGCCGTGCCTGCACAGACCCACCCAGTTGCACCATCCCTCTCAACAAAGGAGTTTCCATGGAGAATCGTCGCGGCTGCCTGGAGGGTCTGCTGGATCTCTTTCTTTTGACGGCTGCCTTTGACTGGCTGGAGAAGCGTTTCGGTTTCGGGCGTGGGTGCTCGTGCTCCGGCTGTGGCTGCGGCGTGATGATTCTCATTATCTTCATCATCCTTTTCTGCGGCACCATCGCTGGCACCGATTGGACGCGACTCTTCTGAACCTGGTCTCTATTTTTACTAAAGAGGAGACTTCTAATATGTCCCCCTGGCAAACGATTGCAGAGCATTGGCAGGAACTGGCTCAGGCAGCCGGTATTGCCCTCGGTGTAGGTATCTTGGCCTGGACCATGCTTTACATCCTGGACCACGTCGTTGCGCGCTTCTCCGGTCGCACCCTCAGCCGTTTGGATGACGCCCTTCTCAGGGCCTCGCGCATCCCTATCTTTGTCATTATTGTCTTTATTGGCGCCCAGCGCAGTCTCGCCGATCTCACCTTCCTGCTCGACCAGTGGAAGAGGTTCTTTGCCGATTTTACCTACGTCGGTCTCCTTTTTGGCACCTGGCTCTTGGTTTACCGAGTGCTGGCAAGCGTCTTGAGTTGGTATAGCACCGACGTGGCCTCGCGGACGTCCACTCGGCTGGACGATGAGTTTCTTCCCTTCTTGCGTCGCCTCGTCTTTCTCGTCACCGTCGGGATTGCCTTCGCCGTCGCGTTGGATCACTTCAACATCGCGGTCGGGCCTTTCCTGGGCGCGTTGGGGCTCACCTCTCTGGCCGTCGCCTTGGCCGCTCAGGCTACGCTGAGCGATCTCATCGCTGGTCTTGTTATCGTCATGGACCGGCCCTACCGCATCGGCGATTACGTGCAGCCGGAAGGGATAGACGCGGCCGGGACGGTGGAGGACATCGGTCTGATGACGACGCGCATCGTCACCCCCGATGAACGGGCCATCATCATGCCCAACGCCAGGATGAAGGCGAGCCGCATGATTAACTATACGTACCCCGACCCGCGCCTGCGCCTGGATCTTCCGGTTTCCGTGCCACGCGACGTGGACGTGGCGGCGGTGAAAAAACTTCTCATTGATACCTGCCTGAAGCTACCCAACGTTCTTCCTGACCCGGCCCCCTCCGTCTCCCTGGTAGCCATAGCCAATCCCTCTCTCAACCTGATTGTCCATTGTTGGCTGGGGAACGGCAAGTTGCAGCCAGTGATGGTTGATTGTGTTCTCATGGCGATTCTGAACGCGCTCAACGAGGCCAATATCAAGTGATTCCTCCCCGTGGCGCAAGGCGTTGCCTCCTGACGTTCCTGTGCCAGATGATACGGGCAAGGGTTAGAGAGTAGCGATGCGTCTGGCAACGCTCCTGGCCCCGCTCCCGTCCTACGAACTCCACGGGAGCGCAGAGGTGGAAATCGGGCACATCACCTCCGACTCGCGCCAGGTGGGGCCGGGCGCGTTGTTTGTGGCCGTGCCGGGCATCAGCGTGGACGGCCACCACTACATCCCCGATGCCGTCAGCCGCGGCGCAGCGGCCATCGTGACCGAGCGCGCGGTGGCTCTGCCATCCTCTATCCCTCTGGTCGTAACCCCCAATTCGCGCGAGGCTCTGGCTTACCTCTCCGCGTCGTGGCACGGCTACCCGGCGCGGTCGCTGCGCGTCATCGGAGTGACGGGAACCGACGGCAAGACGACAACCGCCAACCTCATCCGCTCCATCCTGGAAACCGCAGGCCACAGGACGGGCCTCATCAGCACGGTGAACGCGGTCATCGGCGACACCGTCTTAGACACTGGCTTGCACACGACGACCCCCGACGCGCCCGACGTGCAGCGCTACCTGGCCGAGATGGTGCGCACGGGCACGGAGTACGCGGTGTTGGAGAGCACCTCGCACGGGCTGGCGCAAGGACGCGTCACCGCCTGCGAGTTTGACGTGGCCGTAGTCACCAACGTCACCCACGAGCACCTGGATTTTCACGGCAGCCACGAAGCCTACGTCGCGGCCAAAGCGCGCCTCTTCCGTTTCCTGAGCGAAAGCGAGCGCAAACTGGGTGTGCCGAAAGTGGCAATCCTGAACGCCGACGATGCGCACTACCCGCTCCTGCGCGCCATTCCCGCCGACCGCCATCTGGCCTACGGGCTGGATGCGCCAGGTGACGTGACTGCCTCCGCCGTCTGCACGCTGCCCCACGGTCTCTCTTTCCAGGCACATACCCCCGTGGGCGATTTCGCAGTACAGAGCCCTTTGGTCGGGCGCTTCAACGTCTATAACTGCCTGGCGGCCATCGCGGTGGGAGCGTCGCAGGGCATCTCCCTTGCGGCGATGCAAGAGGGGATCGCGCGCCTGGCGGCTGTCAGCGGGCGCATGGAGCGGATAGACGAGGGGCAAGATTTCGTCGCCATCGTGGATTTTGCCCACACCCCCTACGCGCTGGAACAGGCCTTGCGTGCAGCCCGCGGGCTGGCCGCGCCGGGCGGGCGCGTCATCGCCGTTTTCGGCAGCGCGGGCCTGCGGGATAAACAGAAACGCGCCTGGATGGGCCGCGTCGCCGCCGGGCAAGCCGACTTGACGGTGCTGACGGCGGAAGACCCGCGCACCGAATCGCTGGATGGGATTATGGAACAGATGGCCGAAGGCTGCCGTGCCGGAGGTGGCGTGGAAGGGCGCACTTTCTGGCGCATCGGCGACCGCGCCGAGGCCATCGCCTTCGCCGTAGGCATGGCGCGCGCCGGCGACGTGGTGATGGCCTGCGGCAAGGGCCACGAACGCTCCCTATGTTTCGGGACGACAGAGTATCCCTGGAACGAGCAAGAGGTGATGAGGGAGTCACTGCGACGCCTACCAGAACGCCGCAGATGATTCCGCGACGTCTTTTCAAGAAGGTATCCACATAGCCGTTGGTAGCGCTGTGACGGATAAAAGTGAACCGCAGAGGCCGCGGAGAGCGCAGAGATATGATACTTTGCCTCTGCGTTCTCCGCGGTAAGGTATTTCAGCACGACGATTTGTTTAAGGGGAAGGGGCAATGTCTTCCAAACTGCGGGTGGCCGCCGTTCCCATGTTCGGCATCCGCTCTGTGGACGAGAGTTGCGCCTACATTGTTGAGAAGATCGTGGCTTCCGCGCTCGCCGGGGCGGAGGTCGTCGTCTTCCCGGAGACGGCAACCGATTCGTACCAGCGTCATCCCCAGGAAGACCGGGCGGCCATCCAACGCTGGCTTCCCCAAATCGTGGAGGCCGTAGGTCGCGCAGCAGGGCCCTGGGTCATCCTGGGGACTTACACGTACCGAGAGGACGGCCACCACAACAGCGCGTTGGTGATAGACCCGCAGGGTACGACGCGCGCTGTCTATGATAAGATCAGCGAGGGCGGGACGCGTTGGCTCCTGCTGGACATCGGGGGTGTGCGCTGCACCGTCGTCATCTGCGCCGATTTCTGGGTTCCCGGTATCCTCTTAATCCCCAAGATGCTCGGCGCGCAGGTCTGCCTCTATCCCCATGGCAGCGGGCCCGTGACGCGGGAGCGCGAGGATTGGTCGGCTCTTTATTACACGCGCGCCTGGGAAAGCAGAATGTTCTTGGTGATGGCCGATTGCTCCTGGCTCCAGGGCGATCCCTTCGCCCGACCGCAGATGGTTCCTTACCCCTACGATTTTCAGCACCACCAGTGGAACCAGTCGTGCATCATCGGGCCGCAGCCTCGCGTCCTGGCGCGGGCCCTGCGTGACGAGCAAGATGGGATGCTCCTGGCCGACATTGATCCAGGGGAAGCCAAAGGTGGCTTTGATCCTGAGCATTACACGGTGGGGAAACCGTGGAAAGAGATGCTGCGTTATTATCAAGAGCAGGGACACATTGAGTGGATGAGGTAGAATACTATGCCATCTATAACTGTGAAGGCGCACGCGCTGCGCGATATCCGCCTGGACGCCAGCGACCGCGAGCGATTCGGTCACATGTTCTTCAACGACTGGCA
This sequence comes from Anaerolineae bacterium, assembly GCA_020853075.1. Taxonomy (GTDB): domain Bacteria; phylum Chloroflexota; class Anaerolineae; order JADYZS01; family JADYZS01; genus JADYZS01. The sequence continues at coordinate 11,028 of JADYZS010000224.1, forward strand.
GAAAGACCCGGAATTCAGCCAGGGGCTCATCTCCTTTGTTTGCATGGCCTACAACCCGACGGATGGCTTGCTCTATTGCGGCCTGACTGCCCTTGACAACGACGTGCTCTACACTTTTGATCTTGACCAGAAGACCTTCCGCAGCCTCGGCTTTCCGGCGGTGGCAGAACGTTTTGACGTCAAGATCCACCGCTCGTTGGAGATTGACGACGACGGGATGGTATATGGGGCGACGGCTTGCCTGCATGGTCTGGATCAGCAGGCCGAGGCGCAAGGGGGCAAGTTGTTCCGCTACGACCCCCGCAGGGGCAAATACGAGATGCTGGGGATGCCGGTGCCGCCCAATTACGTCCAGACCATCGCGCTGGACAAGCGGCGTGGCATCCTCTACGGCTACACCTATCCCGAACCCCACGCGTTCCGCTTTGACATTGACTTGGGCAGGACCAAGGACTTGGGGAACGTCGGGCGCGATACCCATTCCCCGATCCTTGACGACGAGGGCAACCTGTGGGGGACCTGGCTGCAAAGTTGGGGGCTGGGCCTGCGTGTGCCGCCGCGCAGCAGCCTGTTCAGATACAATCCTGACCGGGATGAGATGACCTGGTACAAAGTCGGGCTCCCTTCCCTCTACCCTGGCGACATCGCCTATGTGGATAGCGTGGTGAACGGCGGCGACGGCTACATCTACATCGGGACGACAGCGGGCGCACTCCTCAGGCTTGACCCCAAGGCAGTAGAGGTGAGTTACCTGGGGCGGCCCCTTTTGAGCCCGCGTATGCCCGGCCTCGTGGTAGGGCACGACGGCCTCCTCTACGGCTCCGGCGGCGATGGCTACGACACGCACCTCTTTGCCTGCGACCGCGACACGGGGCGTTTCACCGACCTGGGCCAGATCTATGACCCCCTACGCCGAACCTCCTGCGTCACTACCCATTTCCTGGTGGAGCCGCGCCCAGGTCTCTTCTACGTGGCCGAGACGGATAACTACGACCGTTCGGGATATTTGTGGGAGTGCCAGGTCAAATGGTAACTGACCTCAGCCGCAATGCTTCGGTGGATGACAGCCGTG
>JADYZS010000225.1 GCA_020853075.1 Anaerolineae bacterium
GGGACCTATTTCCTGCTCATTCCTTGGCTGCTGAAAGTTGGATACCTTGTACCAGGTAACGTTGGAACAGGAAAAAGGTCAGGACAACAGGTGCTGCCATGATGAGGGAATAGGCCGCCAGCATCGGCTCTTTGGATGCGCCGCTGTGAGCCGACAGCTTCATGAATTGCAGCCCCACGGCAAGGGTGTACTTCTCTAGCGAGTGCAGGAAGATGAACGGGCTCAGGAAGTTGTTCCAGTTCGCCATGAAAGCCAGGATCGCCGCCGTGGCTAGAACCGGCCTGGATAGAGGAAGGATGATTCTGAGAAAGATGTCCAGGTAGCTCGCTCCATCCACCAGAGCCGATTCATCCAGCGAGCGCGGGATGGTAGCGAAGTATTGCCGGAACAGGAACGTGAGGTACATCCCCCCAAACCATTGCGGGAAGATCAGGGGCAGGTAGGTGTTTGTCCAGTGCCAGCTGGCGAACATCATGTAGCGGGGGAGCAAGCGCACCATACCCGGCACAATCGCGGTGGCGAGCATAGCCACGAACATGGCATTGCGCAAACGGAAGGGGAAACGGGCGAAGCCGAACCCCGCGATAGCCGTGAAGAAGAGTTCGCCTACGATATTGAGAGACGTGAGCCAGGTGGAGTTGAACAGCCAACGTGGAAAGGGGAGGAACCCGCCAAACCCCTTCCATACGGCCACGTAGTTCTGCCACGACATGGGGTTCGGGATCAGTTTAGGCGGGATCGTCAGCACATCCTGCCCGACCTTGAGCGAAGTGGAGATCGTCCATAGGAAAGGGAAGACCGAGACGAGCGCGATGAAAATCGCACAGAGATAGACCAGGCCACGCCAGGTCCAACGAACGGTCAGATAGCGCCAATCACGCCAATCCCTGCGATGGCGACCGACTACAGTGATGGTGCCCATTATACCCCCTTCTCTTCCAGCGAGGCCATGAAGACCCACCGGCCAGAAATCTTATAGTTGATCAACACAACGGCCAGGATGACGAGGAAGAGAAGCCAGGCTACAGCCGCCGCGTAGCCCATGCGGCCTTCCTGGAAGCCGAGGGTATAGATGTGCAGGCCCAGCGTGTAGGTAGCGAAGTTGGGCCCGCCGGGTGTCTCAGGGGCCAGGAAGGAGTAGAGAAACGACTCAAAGGAGCCGATAATGCCCATGAGCAAGTTGAACAGGATGGCGGGCGAGATCATGGGGATCGTGATATGCCGGAACTTCTGCCCTGGACTACCGCCGTCCAGATCGCACGCCTCGAACAAGTCTTTGGGAATGCTTTGCAGCGCGGCCAAGAAAATCAGCATAGACGCGCCACCGAAGGAGCCCCACACCGCCATCAGGATCAAGGCGGGCATCGCCCAGGCTTGGGCGTGGAGCCAGCCGGGCGTTGGGAAGCCGAAGATCGCCAGGAATTGGTTCAGCAGGCCATACTTGGGGTTTAATATCCAGGTCCAGATGACCGCCAAGGCCACGGCAGGCATGAGAGAAGGGATGTAGAACGCGGTACGGAAGAAGCCCTCCCCCCTGATCTTTTGGTTCAAGATGGAGGCGGCCAAGAGGGATGCCGCCAGACCTAGAGGGACAACCGTGAAGGCGTAGTAAAACGTGCGGAACAGCGAGGCCCAAAAGAGGTTGTCAACCGTCAGCGCTGTGACATAGTTTTCCAAACCTATCCAGGGAGCAGCCCCCCCCCACCCCGATTTTGTGAAGGAGACGTAGAGCCCGGCGAACATCGGATAGAGTTCAAATAGCAGGAAACCAGCCCACCAGGGAGAAGTCCAGACCATCCCCATGATTTCCTTCATGATGGCCTTTTGGGTGCGACGCCTTCTCATAACGGCCAACGTCGCCTGAGACACTGTCGCTGTCATCCTACTTCACTCCCCTATAAATTCTGTTGCGACCCGACCGCGGGGCGGGCTGCTCAATAGCGCCCGCCCCGCATGTTATGTTATAGACCGACCGCTGAGCACACCCGCTATATGGGCGGCATGTCCAGGATCTTTTGGATCTCGGCGGTGAGGCTGTCCAGGAAGGCCTTGTCGGGCATGACCTTCTCTTTGTCAACCGGGTCCAACCGCTGCGCGAGGAACTTGTCTATCTCGCTGTCGCGGCCATTGGCCGCCAGGATCGGCGGGTTGCCCGCGGCAATGCCCTGCCCGGCTACCTTGGCCAGCGGGAACTTGTCCATCACGGCATCGCTGAGGACGTCCAGGCGCGGCCAGGGCAGCGGGTTGCCTGCCTCAACAGAGAAGATACCCGCCTCCTTCTTCGTCATGTGGTAGAGGACGTCAAAGCACTCAGCCGGATGCTTGGCGTTGGCCGAGATGCCGTAGCCGTCAAAGGAGATGTCGTTGCCGTGTTTTCCCTTGGTACTGGCGTCGTAAGTTGAGGGCACCAGGCTGAAGCCCATCTCCGGGTTCTTGTTCTCGGCGCGCAGGAGGAACCAGCGTCCACCCCAGGGTCCGCTGCGGTACATGAGAAGTTTGCCAGCGGCAGAGCCGGACTTGTACCCACCCATCGCCTCCAGATCGGCAGGCAGGGGCGAGATGCGCCAGGTGTGGAGCGTATCGTAGAAGAACTTCCACGCCTTCACGCTCTCTGGCGAGTTCATCAGGCATTTCTTGCCGTCGGCATCCAGGATCGTTGCCCCAAAGGGAGCCATCATGGCGTAGTCGCCCGACAGGCCGTGACCGAAATGCTTGTATTGCAGGGCATAGATGCCCTGGTCGGGTTTGCCGATCTTCTTGGCGGCATCTTCCACCTCGGCCCAGGTGGTCTTCTCGGTAGGGGATGGGAGCCCGGCGGCTTTGAGGGCATCCACGTTGAAATAGAGGAAGTTGAGGCCGGGGTTGCCCATACCGGGAAGATTCCACACCGGGCCCTCGCCAAACTTGTTTGTCTGCGAGTTGAACTTCATGAGCTTGCCGATTCCAGGAACCCACTCGGACAACTTGACGCCCGCGGCATCCATGAGGGGATCCAGTGGCATGAGGAGTTTGTCTTTGACCTTCAGGACCGGCGGGCACTCCCAGGCCGACCAGACAACGACATCCTGAAGTTCGCCGGAGTTGGTTAACAGGCGCAACTTGGAGTCGTAGTCCTCGCCCGTTACCCAGGCGTCATATTTGACGACGGTGTTGTTCTTCTTGAGGTTGTACTCCATCAAATAGACGGTCCAGAACTGCCCCTCGGCGGCGGAGTCGGCCTCGGTGAGAGCCTCGCCCGAAATCAGAACTGTGACCACTACCGGCGCCTTCTCGCCGGGCTCTTTGACGATGACGGTCTCTTTGACGACCTTCTCCACAGGCTTCTCAACGATGACGGTCTCTTTGATGATCTGGGGCGTCGGCGTAGCGCAGGCGGCCAAGACACTGCTGGCGCCCGCGAGTGCGGCCAGACGCACGAAGGAGCGTCGGCTGATCTTCTTCTCTGGAGCCATAGTATCCATTCCTCCGTAAGGTGGTGCCGCGATCGCCTCAATCACGGCGACGCAGGGTGTTCGCTACTCTCAATGCCACCGACTCTCTTCTCCCGGTACAGGTCTAGCCCTCTGGCTGGACGGTTGGGTACCACTGCCTAATCTTAGGCAGGCGGCATGTCCAAGATCTTTTGGATCTCGGCGGTGAGGCCGTCCAGGAAGGCCTTGTCAGGCATGACCTTCTCTTTATCAACCGGGTCTAGCCGCTGGCCGAGGACCTTGCTGACCTCCGCATCGCGCCCGTTGGCGGTCCGGATCGGAGGCTCTGCCTCCAGCATGCCCAGGGCCGTCACCTTGGTCAGCGGGAACTTATCCATGACGGGGTCGGTCAGGACGTCCTTGCGCGGGTACGGCAGCGGGTTGCCCGCCTCTACGGCGAAGATACCCGCATCTTTGTTTGTCATGTGGCGGAGAACGTCAAAACATTCGGCGGGGTGCTTGGCGTTGACGGAGATGCCCCAGGCATCTACCGACAGCCAATTGCCGCGCTTCCCCTTGGTGCTGGCGTCGTAAGTGGTGGGGGCCAGGCAGAAGCCCATTTCGGGGGCTTTGTTCTCGGCGCGCAGGAGGAACCAACGACCACCCCAGGCACCGCTGCGATACATGAGAAGTTTGCCGGCGGCAGAGCCAGACTTATACCCGCCCATCGCCTCCAGATCAACGGGGGTTGGTGAGACACGCGAGGTATGGAGTGTATCGTAGAAGAACTTCCACGCCTTCACGCTCTCTGGCGAGTTCATCAGGCACTTTTTGCCGTCGGCATCCAGGATCGTCGCCCCAAAGGGGGCCATCATGGAGTAATCGCCGTCCATGCGGTGGGCGAAATGCTTGTATTGCAGGGCGAAGATGCCCTGGTCGGGCTTGCCGATCTTCTTGGCGGCATCTTCTACTTCGGCCCAGGTGGACTTATCGGTAAAAGAGGGGAGGCCTACGGCCTTGAGGGCATCCACGTTGAAATAGAGGAAGTTGAGGCCGGGATTACCCATGCAAGGGAGATTCCAGACGGGGCCTTCGCCATATCGGTTCGTCTGCGCATTGAAACGCAAGAGAGCCACCGCCCCCGGTACCCACTCGTCCAGATTGACCTTGTTGGCGTCAATCAGGGGATCCAAGGGCTGGTATAACTTGTCCTTAACCTTGAGCGCCAGGCGATCCCACTGGGCCCAC
>JADYZS010000226.1 GCA_020853075.1 Anaerolineae bacterium
CCCCCACACCCACCCGCACACCTACCGCCACGTTGACGCCTACCGTCACCCCCACGCCCACGCGCACACCGACGCCCACCGCGACTCCGACTAGCGCGCTGAGACGCCAGTGGCGGTTCATTCTGGTCTTGCGGAATTTTAATCCCCGGTGACCCTCTGGCGGCGTCTTCTATGCGTTTGGCCGAATCCCGGAAATGCGGTATAGTTCGCTGGTAGAGCAGGATGATTGCCGACCCCAATGGCGTGGAAAGGAGCAGCCAGATGGCATCCCTGAGTTCACGAGAGCGCGTCCAGCGGGCGCTCAGCCACCAGGAGGCCGACCGCATCCCCCTAGATTTCGGCGGCAGTTCCACCTCCATCATTCACGTTGCTGCCCACCGGGAACTGGCCCGCTATCTGGGAATTGACGACCCGGAGGAGCGCCTGCAGAGCCTGATGACCCAGGTGGTCTATCCCGACCCGCGCCTGCGGGCGCGCGTCGGCTCCGACGTCCTCTTGATTCATCCCGGCAAAGCCGACGCGTGGACACCGCAGATAGAGCAGTACGACGACGGACATTCGGAATATACGGACGAATGGGGTGTCCGCTACACGATGCCGCCGGGCGGCTACTATTACGATTGGAAAGACCATCCCCTCAAAGAGGGCACCCTCGCCGAACTGGATCGCTTTCGCTGGCCTGACCCGCGCGATCCTGGCCGTTATCGCGGGCTCAAGGAGCGGGCGCAAGAACTCTACGCGACTACCGACAAGGCCCTTCTCATTAACAACCCCTTCGGCATCTGGGAGCAGGAGTGGGCATTGCGGGGTTTTGAGAAAGCGTTCGCAGACCTCTTGATCAATACCGCCTACGCCGAGGCTCTGGCCGACCGGCTCCTGGCATGGCAGACAGTCTATTGGGAAGAGGTTCTCGGTAGGATCGGCCCCTACGTGCAGGTCGTTAAACTCAACGACGATTTGGGGTTCAAAAATGGCCCGCTCATGTCCCCACGTTCCTACCGGCAAGTCTATAAGCCGCGCCACAAGGCCCTGATCGCCGCCGTCCGCGAGCGCACCGACGCCAAGATATTCCTCCATTCCGACGGCGACATTTACCCCTTCCTGCCCGACTTCCGCGAGATTGGCTTTGACATCCTGAACCCCGTAGAGGTGACCGCCCGCGACATGGATAGCGCCAAACTGAAGGCCGAATATGGCGACGATTTCGTCTTCTGGGGCGGCGCTTGCGGCAACACGCTTCTTTCCACCGGCAAACCCGCAGACGTTGAGGCCGAAGTGCGGCGGCGCATACGCGACTTTGCGCCGGGCGGCGGCTTCGTCTTTGCCACCATCCACAACCTCCAGGCGGGCATCCCGCCTGAGAACATTGTGACCCTGTTTGACACAGCGCAACGCTGGGGACGCTATCCGATCGTCAAATCCTAAGGTCAGCGGATGCCTTCGGCGTAGCAGATGACCGTCCCGTAGGGGCGCAGCATGCTGCGCCCCTACTATCCGCTGACCGGAGAGCCAACCCCCGTATTGTTAGGATAGGCTCTTAGGGCTTGCACTCTTGTTATGTGAATATCTTGACAATCGCCCTGCGGCATGGTATAGTGCCCCGCGCCAGAGAAAACCAGATAGGGGGAGTGGGTTATGCAATCATGGCTCCTGAACCACTTCTTGAGCGATGAGGAGGGAAGCGCGGCCCGCAACTTCATCCTGTCGGGCGTCGTCTGGCTCATCATCGGCTCGGCGGTGGGCGTCGTCGTCGCCATCAAGATGTCTGCGCCTGACTTCCTGGGGAGCATCCCCTGGCTGACCTTTGGCCGCATCCGCCCTATCCACACCAACGGCCAGTTGTTCGGCTGGCTCTCTATGGTGCAAATCGGCCTCGCCCTCTACGTCCTCACCAAACTCACCCGCGTCAAACTGTATAGCGAACGCCTGGCGAACCTGGTGATGTGGGTGTGGAACCTCCTTGTGGTTCTCGCCGTCATCACCCTGGCCCTGGGCATGAACCAGGGACGCGAGTACGCGGAACTCATCTGGCCGTTGGATATTCTGGTGCTCACCGGCCTCAGCCTCCTGGCGTACGACATCTTCATGACCGTGTTGCGCCGTCAGGAACGCCAGATCTACGTGAGCCTCTGGTACATCATGGGGTCGTTCGTGTGGATGCCCCTCATCTATTTCATCGGCAACGTGGTCTGGCTCACACCCTGGAACACCGGGCCGGGCGCGCCCTTTGGCGGCGCGCTCACGGGCGTCAACGATGCCAACGTCAACTGGTTCTACGGGCACAACGTCCTCGGCCTCTGGTTCACGACGCTGGGCGTGGCGTCTATTTACTACCTGCTGCCGGTCACAGCCCGCACCCCCTTGTAGTCCCATCGCCTCTCCCTCATTGGCTTCTGGACCATCGGCACGTTTTACATCTGGACGGGCGCGCATCACCTGGTCTGGGGGCCTGTGCCCTATTGGTTGCAGACGGTGGCTATCATCTTCAGCGTTCTTCTCATCATTCCGGTCTCCACGGTGGTGGTGAATTTCCTCGGCACGATGCGCGGGCACTGGGACCTTCTCATCAAAAGCCCGCCGATCCGCTTCTTCATCACAGGAACCGTGTTCTACATGATTACCTGCTTGCAAGGGCCAACACAGGCCCTGCGTAGCGTGAGCCAGGTAGTCAAGTTCACCAACTGGGTTCCCGGCCACGCGCACCTGGCCCTCTTCGGCACCTTCTCGTTCATGGCCTTCGGCGGCGTCTATTACATCCTGCCCCGGCTGCTCAGTCGCCGGAGCATGGCGTGGCCCGCGCTCATTGAGTGGCAATACTGGATCGCCCTCATCGGCTTCTTCGGGTTCGCCACCAGCCTGTGGATTGGCGGTCTGGTGCAGGGCGCGATGTGGATCGCGGGCACTCCCTTCCTGGAGGGGGTGCGGGCACAGTCGCCCTATTACCTGGTGCGGGCCATCTCCGGTGTGCTCATGTTCATCAGCGTCCTCCTCTTCGCCTACAACGTCTATGCGACGGCGGTGGGGCGGGGCGAGGAAGTGGCCGCCGCGCGCAAGGCGGCGGCTGTGGCCGCGTGATAGCGACGATTTACCCCCACCCTGTCCCTTTCAGGGGGAGGGAAATGGCTCCCTCTCCCCTCCGGGGAGAGGGC
>JADYZS010000227.1 GCA_020853075.1 Anaerolineae bacterium
ATCGGCGTCTATCTGACCGAGGTGAGCGCGTTCCTGGTGGGATACTGGCTTCTCAAACAGTTGGGCTTCAATGCGGGTGTCCTCTTCATGGCCCACTTTGACCGGCAGACGGTGCGCTCCGCGCTGAAGTTCGGCTTCCCGGTCATGGTCGCTGGCGTCGCGGGCGGCATCGGCTTCACCATCCAGGCGACGCTGACCGCGCGCCTCATCCTCAACTGGACGGAAGTGCAGGGCAATTGGGACGTGGTCGGCCCGACGGGACTCCTTCTCTCTTTCGGTGTCGTCGCCGGGCTTTTCTTCGGTATGATGCCCGCCATTTCCGAGGCGTTCAGCCACGGTCGCCAGGCGCTGACCCGCTACTACATCGCGCAAGGCTTCAAGTACGGCGGTTTCATCAGCGCGTTCATCGCGTCCGTGCTCCTCGGTGTGGGCGACCGCTTCATCCTGGGCGCGCTGGGGCCGGACTACGCCCGCGCCGTGCAGTTCCTGAGCGTCCTGGCTCTGGTAGGCGCGACCCAGTATCCGGCCTGGTTCTCCGACAGATTGCAGGAGGGCGCGGGACGGCCCCACCTCTTGATGTGGATGCTCATCATGGAGCAGGCGCTGCGTATCATCTTGATGCTGGCTCTCGTCCCGCGGTGGGGCGTCTGGGGTCTCGTTGCCGCCTTCACGATGGCGATAGCCACCAAGTGTGTCGTCGCGTGGTGGGTGAACTGGCGATACATCCTGGCCTTCCGCATCTATTGGTGGCAGACGGCGGCAAGTCCGGCGCTGGCCGCTCTGGTCAACTATTTGCTGCTCCGCTGGCTGGGGAGTGTGATTTGGTCGCCCGGCCAGATAGCAAGCGTGGTGCTCTTCTTTGTCGCCGTGCTGCCGTCGTTGCCCATCTATTGTTTCTGCAACGGCCTGTTCGGGGGATGGGATGACGAGGGTCTGGCGGAATTACGGCGCGCGGCGGGGATGAGCAGCGTGGGGAGGCCGGTCGCCTGGCTCGTCTATAAAGCATCGGCTCTGGGTGCGCGCTTGAGTCCGCTGCATGGCCGCTTCCCCATCCCGCAGAGCGAAGCGCAGGCCGAGGCGCGGGCGTTGACCGCGGCCAAGGTCGCGCTGGCGTGAGGGCTCCGCAACCGCAAAGGATATGCCGATGGTATCCGCAAGAACAACACTACCTTCTCATCTACAGCCCAACGAACGCGCTGCGCTAACAGAACTCTTGGCTACGCTCCACCAACATTATGCCGAACAGGTGCAGCACGTCATCCTCTATGGCTCTAAGGCGCGGGGCGATTTTGATGAGGAGTCTGATATAGACGTGCTTGTGGTCGTCACCGACGACGACTGGCGTGCCCAGCGTCCGTTTCACCGTCTCGCCTCTTCTTTAAGCACGCGCTATGACGTCGTGCTCTCGCTACTGGTGGTCGGCCCCGAGGCTTATAGCCGTATGCGACGTCCCACGCCTCTTTACGAATTCATCGCAGAAGAAGGGATTGAGTTATGGACGAAAGCGCTCGCGCCAACATCCAAGACTACCTTGCCCTCGCCCACGAAGAACTAGAAGACGGCGTCCTTGCTCTGGCGCACGCGAGGTATCGTTTGTGTCTGTCAAGGGCCTACTACGCCGCTTTCTACGCTGCTTCGGCTATACTTCTGCTTCAAGGCATCAAACGGGCACGCCATTCTGGAGTAGAATCAGCCCTACGGCAGTTCTTCGTAAAGCCAGGGCTCCTTGAAGAAGAATATGGTGATGCGTATGAAGAACTGAGGTCGGCCCGCGAGGAGAGCGATTATGCTCTTGGATTCGAGCCAGAGCGAAGTCTTGCGGAAGCCAACCTGGAAAGCGCGCAACGCTTTGTCTCCCGCGTTGAGGAATATCTGCGGTCAGCCGGCTTCACACCGCCGGCAAAACCATAACCGAGGTCAAACGTGGATAGCCAAAACCTTGATACCCGGCGCAGCGAGTGGGAAGCCACCACCCTGCGCAAAACCTTGCAGAAATCGCCGGAGCGGCGCGACGATTTCCAGACCCTCTCCGGCCTCCCGGTAGAGCGGCTCTACACCCCCGCCGACCTGGCCGATGGGGACTACATGGACGCGCTCGGCGTCCCCGGCCAGTTCCCTTTCACGCGCGGCATCCAACCGACGATGTACCGGGGCCGCTTCTGGACGATGCGCCAGTACGCGGGCTATGCCACCGCCGCCGAATCCAACCGGCGATATCGCTATCTTTTGGAGCAAGGGCAGACCGGCCTCTCCGTCGCGTTTGACCTCCCGACGCAAATCGGCTACGACGCCGACCACTCCTTGGCCGAGGGCGAGGTGGGCAAGGTGGGCGTCTCCATCTGCTCGCTGGCCGACATGGAGATGTTGCTGGACAAAATCCCGCTGGATAAGGTCAGCGTCTCCATGACCATCAACGCGCCTGCGGCCATCCTCCTGGCGATGGTCATCGCCGTGGCGAAGAAGCAGGGGGTAGAACCGGCGAAGTTGCGCGGCACCGTGCAGAACGACATCCTCAAGGAATACATCGCGCGCGGCACCTACATCTTCCCGCCCGCGCCCTCCATGCGCCTCATCACCGACCTCTTCCGCTACTGCAAAGACCACGTTCCCCATTGGAACACCATCAGCATCTCCGGCTACCACATCCGCGAGGCCGGTTCCACCGCGGTGCAAGAGGTCGCTTTCACCTTCGCCAACGCCATCGCCTACGTGCAGGCCGCGCTGGACGCCGGGCTGGACGTGGACGAGTTCGCCGGGCAGATTTCTTTCTTCTTCAACGCGCACAACCACCTGTTGGAAGAGGTCGCCAAGTACCGGGCGGCTCGCCGCCTCTGGGCGCGCCTCATGCACGGACGCTTCGGCGCGCGCGACCCCCGTTCCTGGCAACTCCGCTTCCACACCCAAACTGCGGGGAGCACCCTGACCGCGCGGCAGCCGGAGAACAACGTGGTACGGGTGACGTTGCAAGCGTTGGCCGCCGTCCTGGGCGGGACGCAATCGCTCCACACCAACTCGCGCGACGAGGCGCTGGCGCTGCCTACCGAGGATGCGGTACAGATCGCCTTGCGCACGCAGCAAATTATCGCCTACGAGTCGGGCGTGGCGGATACGATAGACCCGCTAGCCGGGAGTTACTTCGTGGAGCACCTGACGGATGAGATAGAGCGCGGCGCGCAGACATACCTGGAGAAGATAGAGGCGTTAGGCGGCGCGCTGCGGGCGATAGAGCGGGGTTATATCCAGCAAGAGATACAGGACGCGGCCTACCGCGCCCAGCGCGCCATTGAAGCGGGCGAGCAGGTGGTCGTCGGCGTCAACCAGTTCGCCGGCAGCGAGGAGCCGCCTGTGGGCATCCTGCGGGTGGACGAGACGGTGCAGGCGGAGCAGGTGGCGCGGGTGTGCCGCATCCGGCAGAGCAGGAACCAGGAGCGCGCGGCGGCGCTGCTGGCGCGGTTAGAGGAGGCGGCCCGCGCCCCGGACGCGCCGTTGCTGCCCCTCTTCGTGGAGTGCGTGGAGAACTACGTCACCCTGGGCGAGATGTGCGGTGCCCTGCGCCGCGTCTTCGGCGAGTACAGGCCGGAGGCGAGCATCTAGGCCGAGACCGGAAGCGTTTTTAGAAGCAAGCCAAGCGAGATAGACGGTGATGAAGAGTCTCAGAGACTGGGAATCCGAGATAGACAAATCCATCCGCGAGGCGATGGAGCAAGGCAAGTTTGACAATCTGCCGGGCAAAGGCAAGCCCCAGGACCTGAGCGTTAATCCCCACATGGATTCGGCGGACGAGGCGGCCTTCCAGATGCTGCAAGACGCGGGCTATGCCCCCGATTGGATAGAGGACGATAAGGCCCTGCGCGCCGAAACAGAAAAGGCACGGGCAGCCCTGGCGCGCGCCTGGGCTTATCGCCGCGAGCGGTTGGCGGCGATGGCCTCTCAGGCCGGGCCCGAGGCCGACGCCGAGCGCGCCCGCCTGGAGGACTCCTGGCAGAGAGCGCAGAGCAACTTCGCGGAACAGGTGGCAGCATTGAACCGCCGCATCCGCGACTATAACCTCAAAGCGCCCTCGTCTAGCCTCCACCGGCTGCTGCTGCGGGTGGACGAGGAGATCAGGCGAGCGCAGGAGACGCAGGCGGCAGCCCAGGAAAAACCGAACGAGGAGAAGCACCTGGCCGACGGCGTGCGCCAGATCGTCAGCACGCGCGAGCGTACGCCTCGCAGCCCCCGCTGGGACGCGGCCTGGAAGCGAACCCTCTTCCGCTTCAACGAGCGGCTGCGGGAACTACGTAAACGTCAGTCTTGACCGGCCAACCGGCATCGTGTATAGTGTAACGGGGAGCCTTCTGGCAAACCCCGATGCTCTGCAAGGGGGTGAGGAAGTGAAACGCGCGCTTCTGGCTACTTTCTTTATCGTGCTCGTCGCACTCGCCCTTCCGGGCAGCGTTCTGGCCGCAGACCTTCAGCAGGGGAAGGTGGTCTTCGGCGATAACTACATCCTCAGGGGAGGAGAAACCCTCCATGGCGACCTGACGCTCTTTGGCGGTAACGCCGAACTGGAGCCAGGCTCGCTGGTGGATGGCAACGTCCTCATGTTCGGGGGGAACCTTATCGTCAACGGAGACGTGAGCGGCGACGTTACTGCCCTCGGCGGCAACCTCAGCCTGGGGTCGTCGGCGGTGGTGCGTGGCACGGTGCAATCGTTCGGCGGCAACCTTGAGCACTCGCCGGGCGCACGCACCGAGGGCGGCGTTCGGGAAAGGGATGGCCTTGAGTTTCCCTTCCGTTGGGAACCACCTTTTGGTGACCCCTTCCGTTTCTGGTCTGCTCCCAGGAGCACCCTGGCTTCCCTGGTGCAATCGTGGGTTTGGTTCCTTTTCCGCACCATCTTGTTAGCGGTCCTGGCAGCCGTCGTGGTGATGATCTGGCCTAAGCAGGCGGCCCGCGTTGCGCAGACCGTCGTGGAAGAGCCGCTGACCACGGGGGCCGTGGGCCTGGTCGCGCTTATCATTATTCCCATCTTACTGGTAGCGCTGGCTATCACCATTTGCCTGATCCCCATCAGCGTCATCGGCGGTATTCTGTTGGCCGTGGCTGCTGCCTTCGGCAGAATCGCGTTGGGGCTAGAGGTCGGTAACCGTTTGGGTCACACGCTCAAGCAGGAGTGGCAGCCGCCAGCGGACGCGTTCATTGGTACGTTCGTCCTCTTCTTCGTGGTGGACGGCATCGGCCTTATCCCGTGCATCGGCTGGATCGCGCCCCTTGCCGTTGGCGCATTGGGGCTGGGCGGTGTGATCCTGACGCGCTTCGGGACGCGGGCCTACGTGGGAACCAGGAGCGCGGCCACGCCTCCTGCACCGCCTGTTCCGGTCGTGCCGCCGGAGCCACTGGCAAAGGATTAGTCATTTTAGGTTCTCACCCGCGGGTCATAGGGGCTCGTGTCGTCAGGGTCTGTCACCTCGTTCCAACGGTGTAGAATACCACGACCATCCTTCAGGCTCAGGACTGAGAGGCTGGCGGTATCTATCGCCAGGTGGTGGAGATAGGCCAGGTCCACGCCGACGTACTGAGTTGCGCCTGCTTTGAGGGGGTCGGCGTGGCTGACCGCGACGATAAGGCCGTGGGGATGGCGCGCGGCGATGGCCTCCAACGCGGCGACGACACGCGCCCGTACCTCGGATATCTCCTCGCCACCAGGGGCGCGCACCCCTTTGGGGTTGACCCGGAACGCGCGCCAGGCCGGGTCGTTAGCCTCTAGTTCCGCGCGTGATCGCCCCTCCCACCCTTTGCAATCCAACTCAATCAGGCCGGGCTCCACGATGGGTGTCAGGCCGTGGGGCCCGGCAATCGCCTGCGCCGTCTCCCAGGCTCGTTGTACTTCGCTGGAATAGATGGTGGCGATGTTCAGATGGGCCAGCCGCCGTCCCAGGGCAGCCACCTGCCTCCGGCCCAACTCGTCCAACGGCACGCCGGGCAACCGCCCCGGAATCCGCCCCTCGCTTACCCACGCGGTATTCCCATGACGAACCAAGAGGATGACGGTCATGCACGCTCCTTCATTCGTTGACTTGCAGATGTCTTTGGCTTATACTTTGACAACGAGAGCATTATACAGGGTTACCCGCGAATCGCACAACGAGACGAGGCAACAAACCAATCGCTATGTTTGACGTCATCGCCTTTGATGCTGACGATACCCTCTGGCATACCGAGGGCCTCTACTCTGGCGTGCAGGACAAGTTCAAGCAACTCCTCGCCCCTTACAGCAGTGCCGAACGGGTTGAAGAGATATTGCACCAGACTGAGATGCGCAACCTCGCGTATTACGGGTATGGCATCAAAGGCTTCGCGTTGTCGTTGATTGAGGCTGCCATCGCGCTGAGTGAAGGTCGCATCGCGGGCCCAGAGATTCAGAGGCTCATTGATCTGGCAAAGGAGATGGTGACCGCCGAGGTCCGGCTCCTGGCCCACGCGCAGGAGACTGTCGCCATGCTGGCCGCCTCGTACCCCTTGATGGTCATCACGAAGGGCGACCTCTTTGACCAGGAGGCCAAGATTGCCCGCTCGGGGCTCAGGCCATACTTCCGCTACGTAGAGATCGTGAGCGACAAGACGCGCGACCACTACGCCGCCATCTTAGCGAAATATCGCCTGACCCCGGCGCGGTTTCTCATGGTCGGCAACTCGTTGCGCTCTGACATTCTGCCGGTGGTAGCGCTGGGCGGGCGAGCCGTCCATATCCCCTACCACATCACCTGGGCCCACGAAGATGCCATCCCTGCCGACGGAGATCGGGAACGATACGTGGAGTTGGCGCACTTGGGTCTCTTGCCTGCGCTGGTTAAAGAACTCGGTCGCGCTTGACTTGTGAGCACATTGCGAGTACTATTAGCCACGAGAAAAGCCCTCCTCTCGGCCCGAACCCCTCCCTGCCCGTGAACGTGGGCCACTTGCAAATCCAGCGCTCTGGCGAGGGCATGGTAACTGGCATTACGCGCTGAGCACTCAGGATGCGCTAAAATAGCGCATATTAGCCCCCAACAAATTCAGCCCGGAGAGGAACTGCATGGACAAGCACCGCCGTACCTTCTTAAAACTGTTAAGCGCGCTGGGCCTCTATTCTTTGTGGCCCATACACCCCGTCGTTGCCGAAGAGAAGGCCGCTCCTAAGATCATCTACATCAACCCCGGACATGGCGGCGGCGACGAAGGCGCGGTGCCTAAGAACGCAAAAGGTGCGGTTGATCTGACAGAAGCACAGGCCAACCTGGGCATCTCATTGAAACTGGCGGAGTTGCTACGCTCAAGAGGGTACACCGTTATCCTCTCGCGCGAGGATGGGGGGAAAGCAGAGGGCCCTCCTGAGGACACCAACGGCGATGGGCGTTTCACCAACCGCGACGGCCTCCAGCGGGTGGTGGACGAGGCTAACGAAAGCAAGGCCGACCTTTTCATCTCCGTTCACAACAATGCTTCTTCCGCCAAGTCCGCCCACGGCACCGAAGTCTATTACTGTGCCTCTCGCTCCTTCGCCGACAAGAGCAAACGATTGGCGCGGTTGACCCTTGCCCACATTGTGGAAGAACTGAAGAAGACGGGCTACGAATCGCTCAACCGGGGCATCAAAAATGATACTGTGCTCTACCGGAACCGGGGGCATCTCTTCGTGTTGGGGCCGTCAACAGGCACGAGCGCCTGGCGGCGTATCGTCCATCCGCGAGAGACGAAGATGCCGGGCATCCTGGGCGAGACCCTCTTCGTCAGCAACGACACGGAGGCGGCGCTGTTGAGGCGGGACGACATCCGCGCGGCCATCGCGCGCGGCTACGCCGACGCGGTGGATGAATACTTCCAGGAAGCATGATGGGGTAGCGAGCGGCACGGGGTTAGATGCCCCGGAGAGAATTATGGCACACTATACGTATTTGATAGTCGGTGGCGGGATGACCGGCGATGCCGCGGTGCGTGGCATCCGCGAGGCAGATCCCCAAGGTTCCATCGGGTTGATCAGCGCGGAGTCCGACCCGCCCTACAACCGCCCTCCCCTCTCCAAAGGGCTCTGGAAAGGGAAACCCCTGGACGCCATCTGGCGCAAGACGGGGAGCCTGGGAGTGACGCTCCACCTGGGGTGCAAGGTCCAGATCCTCTCCCTGCAGAATAAGAGCGTCACCGACGATCAGGGCACAACCTATTCCTTTGACAAACTTCTCCTGGCTACGGGCGGCACGCCGCGACGGCTCTCCTTTGGCGGCGATGACATCGTCTATTACCGCACGGTGGATGACTACCGGCGGCTGCGGGCCGCCAGCGAACGAGGCCAACGGTTTGCGGTCATCGGCGGTGGATTCATCGGCTCGGAGGTCGCCGCGGCCCTGGCGATGAGTGGCAAGAGAGTGGTCATGATCTTTCCGGATGCAGGCGTTGGAGCCCGCATCTTTCCCCAAGACCTGGCCCAGTTTGTGAACGACTACTACCGGCGCAAGGGTGTGGAGTTGGTCATAGGGGACACCGTCGTCAGCCTGGAACGGCGCGGGGATGGGTGGGCGTTGAAGACGCGAAACGCGCAGACTGCGAGGGAACAGGAATCCCTGGTGGATGGCGTTGTGGCCGGGATCGGTATTCAACCGAATGTTGGACTGGCACAGGCAGCAGGTCTCCAGGTGGATAACGGTATCGTGGTGGATGACTTCCTGCGCACGAGCCACTCGGACATCTACGCGGCAGGGGATGTGGCATCCTTCTTCAATCCCGCCTTGGGGAAACGCCTGCGCGTGGAACACGAGGACAACGCCCTTACTATGGGCCGGTATGCCGGGCGGGCGATGGCCGGCCAGGGCGCTCCCTATCACCATCTCCCCTACTTCTACTCCGACCTGTTTGAACTGGGTTACGAAGCGGTGGGCGACCTGGATTCCCGGCTGGAGACGGTGGCCGACTGGATGGAGCCGTACCAGAAGGGCGTCATCTATTACCTGCAAGGAGGCCGCGTCCGCGGCGTTCTGCTGTGGAACGTCTGGGATCAGGTGGAAGCGGCGCGGCGGCTGATCGCCGAGCCCGGCCCCTTCCGGCCCGAGGACCTGAAAGGGCGGCTGCCCGGCTAACACAGGACGCAATTCATTGCGTCCTGTAGGGAGCAAGGCTACTTGCCCGCCCACCGATTGCCGGGTATAATAGTTCGTGAACGGAACCACAGGCTGGCCCCTGGGTTGGCCCAGGCCCGATGCGCTGTGGTTCACTTTCGCTTCGGGCTGGTGCAGGAGTGCAACTAACCGTCTATCGGGATGAAGGAGGTTTCAAGACGCTGCAAGGCGAGTGGGACGACCTTGTGCAGCGCAGCACCTTCAATACCATCTTCCTCACCTGGGAATGGCAGACGACGTGGTGGCAAACGTTAGGCAAAGGCGACCTCTGGCTCCTGGCCTGGCGCGACCCGCACGGCACGCTGGTCGGCCTGGCTCCCCTCTATCTGAACATTGACGGCGGGCAGCGAACCCTCTCTTTGGTCGGCTGCCGCGAGGTATCGGACTATCTTGACCTCATCATCGCCGCAGGCTGCGAGGCAGAAGTGTACGACGCTTTTCTTGCCTGGCTCGCGGGGCCGGACGCTCCCTCTTGGGATGTGGTGGACCTGTGCAACCTGCCGGAAACCTCGCAGAGTTATCGCCAGTTGGTAGAGGAGGCGCGGGGCCGGGGCTTTGCCGCTGAGACGATGCAGGAGGACGTTTGTCCCATCGTGCCGCTGCCGTCTTCGTGGGATGGCTACCTGGCCGGGCTGGATAAGCACCAACGCCACGAAGTGCGCCGGAAGATGAGGCGCATCGGAGAAGAGGCGACGCCCCGCTGGTACATCGTGGGGCCAGAGCATGACCTTCGGGTAGAGATGGACGCTTTCATTGAGTTGCACCAGCGCAGCCGCCGCGAGAAGGGCGAGTTCATGGACGAGACTATGCAGCGCTTCTTCCACGATATGGCGCAGGTGATGCACGATGAAGGCTGGCTCTTCCTCGCGTTCATGGAAGTCAACGGCGTCAAGGTGGCTTCCATGCTCTGCTTTGATTACCATAACAGTATCCTGGTTTATAACTCCGGCTATGACCCGGAGGCCTACAGCAGCCTGAGCCCCGGCATCGTCCTATTGGCCCGTTGCATGGAGTATGCCATAGGGCAGAGACGGCGGGCCTTTGATTTCCTGCAAGGGAATGAGGTTTATAAGTATCGCTTTGGCGGGAAAGACTTTCGGGTGATGCGAGCGGTGATCACGGCTTCCACTCCGGCCATCCACGAATGAACGAGCACGAATGCCCTAAATCGTGGATGGCAGAGGCGTGAAAACCGATATTTGCCATTCGGAACGATTGCCCAATCAAGAGGCAGATCCGTAGTTGGCACATAGCGCCATTACATCGCAGCAGAGGAAATGAAGTCATGCGTATTTGCATGTTGAGTGTACACACCTGTCCGCTGGCCGTCTTGGGGGGTAAAGAGACGGGCGGAATGAACGTTTACGTGCGAGAATTGAGCAAGGAATTGGGGCGGCGAGGCTACGACGTAGATGTCTTCACGCGCTCGCAGGATCACGGCGTGCCGCGCGTGGTGCATGACCTGGGGCCGCAGGTGGAAGTCATCCACGTGCCCGCAGGCCCGGAAGCCCCCTACGACAAGAACAAGGTGTATGACTACCTGCCGGAGTTCCTGGCCGGTGTGAAAGAATACGCGGCTCAACGCGGGCACAGGTACGACGTCATCCATAGCCACTATTGGCTTTCCGGCGTGGTGGCAAAGGAGTTGCGCGCGGCCTGGGGCGGTACGCCCATCGTGCAGATGTTTCATACCCTGGGTGAACTGAAAAATCAGGTGGCCGAGACGCCCGCGCAGCGCGAGAGCGAACGGCGCATCAGAACAGAGGGGGAGAGCATGCGCTACGTGGAGCGCATAGTGGCCGCGAGTCCCCTGGAGAAATTGCAGATGTCGCGGCTTTACGGCGTAGAGCCGACCAAGATCACCGTCATCCCCCCTGGCGTTGACCTTAACATGTTCCATCCCATCCCCCAGGATGAAGCCAAATCCTGGATCGGCATCCTGTGTGAGCACCAGAATATCCTCTTCGTGGGGCGGATTGAGCCTCTCAAGGGTGTAGAAACGCTCTTGCGCGCGCTGGCGTACATGGTGCATCAAGACCCCACCTGGGCGCAACGGGTTTGCGTCTCCATTATCGGCGGCGACGCCAGCATCCCCGTAGAGCAAATGCAAGGCGAGATGGCCCGCCTCCACGCGCTGCGGGAGGAATTGGGCTTGACCAATCTGGTAACCTTCCGGGGCAAGCAGGCGCAGGACACGCTGCCCTATTACTACACGGCGTCGGACGTGGTGGTGATGCCCTCGCATTACGAGTCGTTTGGCATGGTCGCGCTGGAAGCGATGGCCTGCGGCACGCCTGTTATCGCCTCGCGGGTCGGCGGCCTCCCTTATAACGTGCTGGATGGCATCACCGGCATCCTGGTTCCGGAGCGCGACCCGGAGGCCCTGGCTCAGGAGATCATGCGTCTCCTAACCGACGAACCGCTGCGCCATCGTCTGGGTGAGGGTGCTGCGCAGATTGCCCGCTACTACAGTTGGGAGAAGATCGCGAACCAGATCGTGGATGTCTATCGCCAGGTGATGGGCCAACACTGTGGGGCCTTGCTGCCCGCGCCAGTGCCGGCATAAGCGGGTAACCAGATGCTTCCTTCCGGCCACGTTGAGATCACCTGGGGTATCCTCAATCTCGTTCAACGCCGCTTGCGGGCCTTCGCCCATGCCGACTACCGCCTGGTGGCATTGGCTGCCGTCCTTCCCGACCTGATAGACAAACCGCTTGCTGTCTTTGCCTTCCCTAAGACAAAGGCCACCCTCCTCTACGCGCACACGCTGCTGGCACATCTGGGCGCGTGGGGCGCGGCAGCGGCCTCCGGGCAATTGCGCCGCACGCTCCCTTACCTTCTGGCCTTCTCCGGTCACCTCCTTCTTGACCGGATCTGGCGCTTCCCGCGCACCCTGTTCTACCCGTTCCAGGGGCGCCGTTTCCATGCCTGGCGCGACATGAGTTCGCCCCTGCTGTTCTGGAAGGGCTACCTGACCGCGCTCTGGCAATACCCCTACCTGTCCATCGCCGAGGTAGTCGGTGTGGTGGCGCTGGCCTGGCTCGTGCGAGATCGGGGACTTCACCAGCGGGGCACGCTGGCCCGCTTTCTGCGTACAGGGCACGTCGCGGGGGATAACGACTCCACATTCAGGGAGGACTTATGACAGAGAAAGCACTGCTGAAAGCCCACGAAACCACCGGGGATGAATTTGACTGGGGCAAATTATGGTGGTTCGCCAGCGGCAAACTCGGCAACAGCGAGGCGATGACCACAGGCCAATGCCTCATCAAGCCCGGCCAGGAGAACCCCCGCCATTACCACCCTAACTGCGAGGAGATCCTGCATCTGATCAGCGGCAGGATCGTCCATTCCCTGGGCGACGAGGAGTTTGAGATGTGGCCGGGAGACACCATCACCATTCTCCCCAACGTGGTGCACAATGCCCGCAACGCAGGGACTGACGATGCCATTATGACGATCTCTTTCTCGTCGGCCTACCGGCAATTCGTCAAGGTATAGGCAACCACAGAGAGATGACTTGGATGAGGATCGGTTTTCACGGGCGGCTCGCCGAAGAGAAGGAGATCAGAGCCGGGTTCATCGGCTGTGGTTCTCACTCCTTTCGCAACATCTATCCGACGTTTCAGTTCGCGCCGGTCAACCTGGTCGCCACCTGCGATCTGAACATTGACAAAGCGCGAGCCTTCGCTGCCAAGTTCGGCGCGCGGAACGCCTACAGCGACTACCGGCAGATGCTCAACGAAGAGGAGTTGGACGCGGTCTTCGTTGTGACCGGCTACGACGAGCGGGGGAGGCCCACCCATCCTCAGATCACCATAGACTGCCTCAACGCCGGCTGCCATGTCTGGCTGGAGAAACCGCCCGCGGCCACGTGTGCAGAGATTGAGAGAATGCAGCAAGCCGCGACGGCCAACGGCAGAAACGTCGTCGTGGGCCTGAAGAAGATGTTTTTTCCGGCCAACGAGAAGGCCAAAGAGTTGATGTCCTGCGACGACTTCGGGCGCGCGTCGCTGGTGCTCCTCCAATACCCGCAGCACATTCCCACCCAGACCGATTTTGAGCAATACCTGCACGCGGGCAAACGGGTGGGCCCGACCATCGGCTTCTTAGACCACCTCTGCCATCCAGCGGCGCTGTTGGTATATCTTCTGGGGATGCCATCCAGCCTTTTCTACGAGCGGAGCGCTACCGGCTCCGGCGTGGCAACTTTCTGCTTCGCCCCTGGCGTCGTCGCGTCGCTGGCGTTCACTGGCGGAGCGTCGCTGAACGGGGGCATGGAACGGACAGTTATTGTGTCGGCTTCCGGGAGGCACATCGTGGTGGATAACAACATCCGGGTCAGTTATCACCGCACGCCACCGCCGGAGCCAGGAACCGGGTACGGAAGCAGCCCCAATTTCTACACCGGCAGCCCTGAAGAGACCACCGCCATCTGGGAGCCGGAGTTTTCACTGGGCCAACTCTACAACAAGGGGCTATTCCTCCTGGGGTATTACGGCGAGGTGAACGAGTTCGCCCGCTCCATTCTGGAGAACCGCCCGCCCAAGAAGGGGACGTTGGCGCAAGCATGGCAGGTGACGCGCCTTTTTGAGGCCTTTGCCGAGGGGAGTGGTAAGAAGATCCCCTTGGTGTGACCCGGCCAAACCAAAGCCAAAGAACCTGGCCTCTGCAATAACAACAAAGGACGATCCCAGCAGTGTAGGGGGTGAAACAAATGGCATCCGTCAGAACGTCCTTCTCGGCACAACAGCATGGTTTCCGATTCGTCAATCGCTTTGCCCTCTTGCCATCTCGCACCATCAGCCTGCCCGGTATCGGCTCCATTGACCTGTCATCCGTGGTCGTTGGTCTGTGTGGCGGCATGAGCTTTGCTGCGCTAGACTATTTTCGCGCCGGAAAGCCCGCTCCTAGCCAGGATACCATACCCGAAGTAGGAACTGCCTTACATACGTACCTTGTGCAGCGGCAACTGCGCAGTTTTCAGAACCTCCAGCCTGGTATTCTCCCGCTACCGGCAATTGTGTGGTTTATTGAATGGACCCTGGCGCCCAATAGTACGGTAGAGGGGCTCACAGCCAGGCAGGAGGCACCAAAATTACGGCGTAAGCTTGACCAGGGCGAACCGGCAGTTCTGGGCTTGATTCGCAGCAACGCGCTTGATAGACTGCATGAGAATCACCAGGTAGTAGCCGCTGGCTACGACCTTGACGAAATGCAAGAACAACTAACTATCCATGTCTATGATCCCAACCATCCGGGTATGGAGCCGGAGATTAATGTGAATTTAAGGGGCTCAGATGAAGGCATACTCCCCAACCAATCTACGGGTGAGCCCCTGCGAGGCTTCTTTGTCATCAACTACACCCCGCGAAAAAGCGGCCTCCCCGCCGCTTAGACGGACGAAAGACACATTGCTCCCCAGGGGAGCCCGGTCAATCCTCTGGCTTTGGCTTTGAATAGAAAACCCCCGGCGGCGCTGCCGGGGGTTTCTCTTGGAGTGAGGAACGGTGATGTGTTCTTAGATGGTTATTAGTTCTGCGATGAGCCGCGGGTTGTGAGGCGACTTTGCAGGTGCAGCACGTTGTAGGTAGGCGACACGTTGCTGGCCACGTCGCGGAACTGGATATACATGGAGTCGCCGAGATCCTGAACCAGGCTCTCGCGCGCGTAGGGCGACCAGGCCACCTGGCTCAGATCAGGGGTGTCGCCTAAGCGCATGTCGGCAACCCCGCTCAGATTGTCCTCCGCCTGTACCAGCAGGCGGTGCGATCCCCTACCGACATCCACAGCCACCGCGCCACCCTCCGGCGCCACCTGATCCAGGATGACCTCCGCAGAGAACATAGGCGACCTGTGGCCCTCCGCATCGGCGTACCAGGCATAGACCGTGCGCGGGCCGGAGTCACCAGGCGCCAGTTCCCACGCCACCGTGGTCGCGACCGGCAAGACCGCTGCCGAGGCCGGGTCTTGCTCGTGGCTCAAGAGGAGTTGGCTGGCCTGCGGCGGCAGACTGACTGTCAGCGTCACCTGCGTATTATTGACGTAGGCCGTATCGCCGAGAACCCCGATGGTCCCCGCCGCCAGCGCCACGGGTGTATCGGTTGGCGTCGCGGTCGGCGGCACCGGCGTCCAAGTAGGCGTTGCCGTGGGCGGTACGGGTGTCCGGGAGGGTGTCGCCGTCGGCGGCAGGGGGGTGCGGGTTGGTGTACGGGTCGGCGCGCGGGTGGCCGTGGGCGGCACAGGCGTCCGCGTCGGCGTGCGGGTCGGCACGCGCGTGGGGGTGGCCGTTGGGAAGAACGTGGCAGTAGCCGTAGGCGGCACCGGTGTCGCGGCAGTACCAAAGTCGCTGCGGGCGCCGAAGTCCTGAATCCAATAGTTAAAATAGGGGCCGCCGACGACACCGCCGGGGAGCACCACGTTATGTTCGTCACTGGCATCGTAAATGTAGGCGATGCCGATCTCCTGGGCAGCGGTGGCGAGGATATTGTTCCGGTGGCCGGTGCTGCTCATCCAGGCCTGAAAGACGCTCTCAGGGGAGTCAAAACCGGCGGCGATGTTCTCGCCTGCCCAAATCCAGTTGAGGTAGCCGGCCTTGGGCACGCGGTCGCCGAGGCGGTCGCCGTTAGAACTGACGTGGCTGAAGAAATTGTTGTTCGCCATGTCTTGCCCATGGCGTTCCGCCGCGAGGTTCAGATTGGCGTTGCGCACGAGGGGGGGCAAACCGTTGGCTGCGCGCGCCTGGTTGACCAATTCCAGGATTCGTTGCTCAAAGGCTGCCCGGTCAGAGGCTCCTGCCGGCCCGGCATCGGTGCGGGCCGCAGCGTTGGCGGCCAGTCCATCCGATGTGTCTAAAACCTCTGGGCCAAGCGTCTGCGCCGCTGCCGGAAGCGCGCCTACAAAGAGGACAAATACGCAAATCAGGGCAACGATGATATAACGATGTCTCTGTGACAAGCGGTGCCAGCCAAAAAATCGCCCGCTCTATTTCCCTACCACCACCCCCAGTCTATACGCAAAATGGTTCACAAACAATAGGATAGTAGGCCCAACCAGGCCCCTGAATAAATGCCGAAATGTGCCGATTGTATTTTGCCGGTTTTCTACAAATGTAGCCGCCGGAACTTATCCACGGCAGCATTACTCAGTTACCATCCGGTCCAGAATTGCCAACAAGCGGTCCAGGTCCTCTTTAATCACGAAATACGCGGTAGAGATGCGCAACGCATTGAAAGCGGCGACGGGAGGCGTGATGGTTCGGTGTTGGGTGCGGAGGTTGTTCGCCAGCGTATGGGCGTCCATCCCATCCACCGAGATAGTCACCAGGGCTGAAGACTCTGCCCACGGCACGGGCGAGTGTAATTTGAACCCGGGCCGGGCAAGTACCTGGCTCTTGAGGTAGGCAGAGTGCCAGGCCAGGTGGCGTTCTATGGCCTCCCAGCCCAAGCGATCAAACCAATCCAGCGCGGCATCCAGCCCTTCGTAGAGGGCATGGCTCCGGGTACCAAACTCAAACCGGCGGGCCGAGGGAACCAACTCCAGATTTTCCAGGTTGTATGCTCGCATCGCACCCGCACCCGTGTGGGCCACGTGGGTCAGCGGCAGCACCTCGCGGCGAACGTAGAAAATCCCCGTTCCTTTCGGCCCGCAGAGCCATTTGTGACCGTTGGTGGTGTAGAAGTCACAACCGAGCACGTGCACGTCTATGGGGAATTGGGCAAAGGCCTGCGCGCCATCTAGCAAGGTGAGGATGCCGCGTTCTCGTGCCCATTTACAGATACCGGCTACGGGGAGGCGCGTCCCGCTGCGATGGCTCACATGGCTGGTGGCAATGAGGCGAGTGTGGGGCGTGACCAGTTGCGCCAGTTCGGCCAGCACCGGCTCCTCTGCGGCCTGGACGTGAAATTGTTTCACCCGCGGCCCACCCCGTTGTTGGAGATAATACCAGGGAAACGTGACGGCAGGATGCTCTTCATTGGAGATGATGACTTCGTCTCCCTCCTGCCACGTCAAGCCGGCTGTGACCAGGTTCACACCGTCGGTGGCATTGCCGGTGAAGGCAATTTCTTCAGGATGCGCACCGAGGGCACGAGCCACGTGCGCGCGGGCTTGCTCCTGCCCGGCAATCACTTCTTCGTAAGCAGCGACACCGCGCGCGTCGTAATTCCGCAACCGCTCCAGGCTACGCGCCAGCACCGGTTCGGCCACGATGCCGTAGGTGCCAACATTGAGGTAGTTGTACTCGCGCAATACAGGTAGGAGAGCGCGCACTTTGTGCACGTCATAGCCGATTTCTACTGGCATGGAATTCGTTGTATGCCTCCTGCGTCGTTAGTTATTGTGAGAGATCAAACCAGCAGACTGCGGCCATCCAGGTCGGTGGGCGCGGAGAGACCCATGAGCGCGAGGATGGTCGGCATCACGTCCAGGATGCGCGGGGCGCCCTCTGCTAACGCTTGCCCGCCGATGTAGAGCATGGCGTCGTCGTAGGTGTGCATCCCGACCATGCTGGGGTCCTTGTGGGTCAGACGCTCTTTCCAGAGCGCGCCCTTGGGGTCGTAGCCATCC
This sequence comes from Anaerolineae bacterium, assembly GCA_020853075.1. Lineage (GTDB taxonomy): Bacteria > Chloroflexota > Anaerolineae > JADYZS01 > JADYZS01 > JADYZS01. The sequence goes on from JADYZS010000227.1 coordinate 17,700, forward strand.
GCCGGAGCCAGGATGACGTCGGCGGCGTTGGCGAGGAGCGGGCCGTGATAGAGTTCTTCACGGCGATAAGCGCGCAATACCAGCCGCTCAGCCGTATCGGGGTCGCGCAGGGCCTCCGCCTCGGCTATCAGACGATCCCGTAAGCCCTCGTACTCCACGCCGGGCGCGACGCGGCCATCCCGCTCTCGCCCCTTCAGGTTAATGAAGATGCGCCCAGGGTCCAGACTATAGGCCAGGCTCTCCGGGCTCAAGTCTGAGAGATCTTTAGGCGGCGTCTGTTTGAACCGGAGATAGCCCGCATCGTAGAGCCAGCGGTTGTAATAGACCTCGCGGCGGATGCTGCAAAAGCCGTGATCCGACAACAGGATAAGCGTTGTGCTACTGTCCAGGCGTCGCCGCACCTCGCCGATGAAACCATCTATCCGGCGATAGACGTCAAAGAACGCCGGTGCATAGACCGGGTCGCCCTGCTCCATCGGCTCAAAGAGGAAATGGTGCAGCCGGTCTGTCTCCATGACCACGCCCATGAAGAAATCCCACGGCTGCGTATCCAACAGGTGCAGGAAGGTGCGCGTCCGCTTCGCCAGCGCGTCGTGCAAATCGGGGAGGAACTTCTGGCGCGACTCTCGCGCCAGCCAGGGGTCGGTATCAATGCGGTAGCCGAGTTCTTTCAGGAGCGGCAGGAGCGTTGGGGGATAGACCGCCTTCTCTAGTGTGGGGCTAAGGAAGTCGGAGATAAGGATGCCATTGACCACGCGGGGTGGGTAGGTGCCGGGGACGTTGACCACGATGACGCGCTTACCGGCGCGGCTCAAGATGTCCCACAGCGGCTCGGCCCGCATCTGGCGGGCGGTGGGGATGAAGGTCTTGAAGGTCACGGGGTCGCGGTCCACGAAGCCGAAGATGCCATGCCGGGCCGGGTTACACCCGGTCATGAAGGTGGACCAGGCGACGGAGGAAACCCAGGGATAGACGGAGGTCATGCGGCGCAGCGAGCCGGCCCGCAGGAGGCTCGCCACATTGGGCATGACGCCTTCGGCGACCATGCGTTGCAGCAGGCTGTGGGGCGTGCCGTCTAAGCCGATGACACAGACGCGATGGGGCATTACTCTTCTCTATCTATAAGTATGGGATGTTTGGCCCTCACCCCCATCCCCTCTCCCGCAAGGCGTTGGGAAGAACGCACGAGTACGTGGGAGAGGGGAGCCGACTGCAACCCTCTCCCCTCCGGGGAGAGGGTAGGGTGAGGGGGCATGATGCTCCTGCCGCCAGCCCCTCACCGATGTACAAACCCTTCCTCACACCCGCTGCGCGTTGCGGATGAAGTCGTAAGGATAAGGGAGGCGCAGCGCGCTGGCCGTGTCCAACTGGGCCAGTTCTTCCGCAGAAAGCGACCAGCCCAGACAGCCCAGGTTGCTTTCCAACTGCGCCACCGTGCGCGCGCCGATGATGGGCGACGTGACGACAGGCTGCGCCAACAGCCAGGCCAGCGCGACCTGGGCCTGGGTCTTGCCCCGTGCCGCGGCCACCGCATCCAGCGCCGCCAGGATGCCCCAGGTGCGTTCGTTCTCGCGCGAGCGCCAGCGGTCATCGCCCCGCTTGTAGGCGCGCCCTACGCGCGAATCCTCCGGCGGCTCCTGGCCGGAGCGGTATTTTCCCGTCAGCCAGCCGCTCCCCAACGGGCTCCAGGGGAGGACGGCTAACCCTTCGGCCTGGCAGAGGGGGATCAACTCCCACTCGGTCTCGCGCACGATGAGGCTGTACTGCGGCTGCAAGGAGATGAAGCGCGCCCAGCCGTGCGCGTCGGACGTCGCCAGGGCCTTCATCAGGTGCCAGCCTGCGAAGTTGGACGCGCCGATGTAGCGCACTTTCCCCGCGCGCACCAGGTCGTCCAGCGCGGCCAGCGTCTCGGCCAGCGGCGTACGGCTGTCCCAGCAATGCACCTGGTAGAGATCAATGTAATCCGTGTGCAGACGGCGCAGGCTGGCCTCTACGGCATCGCAGATATGCTTGCGCGAGAGGCCCTCGTCGTTGGGGCCGGCACCCATACGGCTGAAGACCTTCGTCGCCAGGATGATCTGCTGGCGGTGGCCCGCGTCGTGTAGCCAGCGTCCCACGATTTCCTCGGACGCGCCCAGGCTATAGACATCGGCGGTATCCAGGAAGTTGCCGCCCGCGGACGCGAAGCGATCCAGGATCTGGCGCGAGGTCGTCTCGTCCGTCTCCCGGCCAAAGGTGAGGCAGCCCAGGCAGAGGGCGGAGACTTTGACGCCGGTATTGCCTAGATAGCGGTATTCCATAGCCCAACCTCAACGGCTTATGGCTGTAGAGACGACCCGGCGGGTCGTCTCTACATAACGTGGTCGGCTCTTCTCACAAATACCCCAGCGCGCGTAAGCGCTTCTCCACCGCCTTCTCCTCGTCCGCGCTGTATCCATCCGAGGATATAGGCGGTTCGGCGGGAGGGACGTAGCCCAGTTCTTCCAGCTTGGCGATGATACGGGCCGCGCTCGCCTCCGGCTTCTCCGCGCTGGAATCTATCATCACTTCCGGGGTCAGCGGCGGTTCGTAGGGGTCGGAGACGCCGGTGAAGTTCTTGATCTCACCGGCCAGCGCCTTCTTGTAGAGGCCCTTCACGTCCCGCTCAATGAGCGTCTCCAGCGGGGCCTGGCAATAGACCTCCACGAAGCGGCCGCCGGTCATCTCGCGCACCTCGTCGCGCACGGCGCGGTAGGGCGAGATGGCCGCGGCGATGGCCGCGACGCCGTTGCGGGCGAGGAGTTGGCAGACGAAGCCGATGCGCCGGATGTTGGTATCCCGGTCCTCTTTAGAGAAGCCGAGCCCTTTGCTCAGGTGCGTGCGCACCACGTCACC
>JADYZS010000228.1 GCA_020853075.1 Anaerolineae bacterium
AATAGGCACTGGCATGGGTCGCTCCTGGTGGCAGAACAGATGGTATAGCAACTTCTTGTTTTACCACCAAGCGGCCCTTGCCGCTAATTACGTCCCATTATTCAGTTTGAAAAGTGCAAAGGTAGTGTTGTATATGATGATAGGTGGATTGAGGACAAGGAGGATAAGGAAGAATACGAACTGTCAAAACAGATGGTAAAAGCCCTGGCAGCATATTTGCAGAATGAGTTACAGAAGGGCAACGAGATAGAGATGTTCTTCTGCTGGGAGGGGGATCAAGGGGCAGCGCCTGCCTATAGGCTGGAACTTCGTCTTGATGATCTCCTACAAGATAGATTCCCATTGGAAGAGAAAACGTACGTCAGAATCATTCAATAGAGGAGGCCCTGTTTCGTGCATCCATTCCAGACCCTATCCGTGCCCCAGGGCGCGGTCGGCATCCATTGGTTTGGGCAGAACTCTTTTGCCCTGAAGGACGCCGCGGGCACTATCATCCTCGCGGACCCCTACTTCCCACACGGGCGGCCGGCAGACCGCTTTATCCATGCGGAGCCACCGTTGGATGAAAGTACACTAAGGGTCAACTACGTCTTCCTGACGCACAACCACCGCGACCACACCTGCATTGAATCGCTGCTGCGCATCTACGCTGCCTTTCCGGACGTGCGCTACTTCGGCCCACCGGAAAGCACCGACCTCATGCGGGCCAACGGCATCCCCGCGAACCTCCTGATGACGGTGATCGTCGGAGACAAGGCGCGCCTCGGCTCCATCACGTTGCACGCGTTCTGGTCAAAGCCGCCTGCGGGCGTGCCAGAAGAGGGGATCAAGCCGCCGGACGTCCGGCACCTGGGCTACGTGGTAGAGATCGGCGGCGTGCGGGTCTATATCACTGGCGACCTCATCAACACTTTCGCCGAGCACGACGAACTCCTGTCGCCTATCGCGCGCCTCATGCCGGACATCGGCCTTCTGACTACCCATCCCACCGAAGGCGAGTTCCCCTTCTTTGCTGGCTCGGTGAAGATGGCGGTGAAACTCGGGTTGAAGGCCGCGGTGCCGGCGCACTATGCCTGCTTTGTGAAGCGGACGTACGATCCCAAAGAATGGGCCGCGCTCTTCCCGTCGGGCGGTCCGAAGCCTATTACCATCCCCTATAACGAGGCGATCATCTACCGAAAATGAAACAGCCAAACATCCTCTGGATTTGCAGCGACCAACAGCGGTACGATACCCTGGGCTGCTACGGCAACCCCTTCGTGCATACGCCGAACCTGGACCGCCTGGCTCAGAACGGCGTGCTCTTTGAGCATTGCTACAGCCAGAGCCCCGTCTGCACCCCCAGCCGGGCCAGTTTCCTGACCGGGCGCTACCCGCGCACCACCCGCTGCCGCCAGAACGGCCAGTCTATCCCCGCCGATGAAGTGCCCGTGACCCGGCTCCTGGCCGACACAGGCTACACCTGCGGTCTCGCCGGGAAACTTCATCTTTCGCCATGCTCCCCCAGGGCCTGCCCCAATATGGAGCGCCGCATCGCCGACGGCTACCACGAGTTCCACTGGTCCCATGACCCGTTCCCGCACTGGCCGGCGAACGAATACATCCTCTGGTTGCGGGAGAAGGGAGTCGGCTTTGCCACACCACCTTATGACGGCTCGGCCCACGTGCAGGTGGGGATGCCGGCGGAGCATCACCAGACTACCTGGTGTGCCCAGAAGGCGGCCACCTTCATAGAGACGGGCGTTTTGTACAAGAGACCATGGCTCTTCTCGGTCAACATGTACGATCCGCACCACCCGTTTGATCCACCCTTGACCTACCTGCAACGCTACCTGGATCGCCTGGACGACATCCCCCTCCCCAACTATACGCCCGGCGAACTGGCGACGAAGCCCCTCTTCCAACGGCTTGACCACCAGGGCGCATACAACAACCCCAGGCTTCATCCCTGGGAGAAGATGACCGAGCGAGATCACCGGCTGGTGCGGGCGGCCTACTGGGCCATGATAGACCAGATTGACGACCAGGTGGGCCGCATACTGGATGCCTTGGAGCGAACCGGCCAGTTGGATAATACCCTCGTGATCTTCACTTCCGACCACGGCGAGATGCTGGGCGACCACGGTATCTACCTCAAAGGGCCATACTTCTACGAGCCCGCGATACGCGTCCCCCTGATCGTCTCCTGGCCGGGAATGATCGCACCGGGCCAACGCAGCACAGCCCTGGTGGAATTGATGGACCTGGCTCCTACCTTGTTGGATGCTGCCGGTCTGCCGCGCCATGCCGCCATGCAGGCCCGCTCCCTTTGGCCGCTGCTAACCGGCCAGACTGACCTGCATCACCACCGGGATGACGTCTATTGCGAATACTACAACGCGTTGACGAGCCATAAGGCCCCGCAAGCCCATGCTACGATGGTGCGCAGCGACCGCTATAAATTGGTGGCCGTGCACGGGATGGATGCGGGCGAACTGTATGATCTGCACGACGACCCGAACGAGACGCACAATCGTTGGGACGACGCCGCTTACCAGGCGGTCAAACTCGCCATGCTCAAGCGTCTCTGCGACCGCATGGCGTGGACGGTGGACCCGCTGCCGCTGCGTGAAGGCCCCTGGTGAGCGCGGGGCATGATGCACAGTACATCTACATGGCTGGAGGAATAAAGTAAAGTCCGATGTCTCTTACTGAGATTATCAAGGAACGACGCACCATCTTCAACTGGCTGGACAAGCCAGTACCCGTTGGCTTGATCAAAGACCTGCTGGACATCGCCGTGTGGGCACCAAACCACAAGATGACCGAGCCGTGGTACTTCTACCTCCTGACAGGAGAAGCCAGGCGCGGTTGGGCCGAAATCCACGGCGAGTTCGCACGCGAGGGGGTTTCACGAGAGACCGATGATCCTGAGCGTATCCAGCGAGCGGCGGATAAAACCTTCCGTCACCACATGGACATTCCCGCCTATCTGGTTGTTGTACAGCGACTGCACAAACAGGAATTCGTACGTTGGGAAGATCACGAGGCCTGCGTTGCACTCATTCAGAACTTCCTGCTGCTGGCGCACGAGCAAGGGCTGGGTACTCTCTGGGAAAGCCCGTTCCACGAAGAACGGCTGTACACCTATCTGGGTCTGCAACCCGACGACCGTATCGTGGCCTACATCCACATCGGCTACCCGGCCCGCATACCAAAGGCAGACGAGAGGACGCCTGGGCGGGCACGGCTTGTGCACATGGACGTCAAGAAGACGCCCGATGGGTTTTCTTCTTTTGGTGAGTTCCTGAAGATGGAGAAACCGCTGCGGGTTCAATATAATTGGAGCACCAGTCCATAGTGCCAGCCTGCCAGAAGCGGCTTATGCTAGCCATCCTGTTGCCTTTGCGGTATAATACTTGTGGTTGAGAGACCAAGCTCTTAGTAAGGCACGAGAAGCATCATTATGAGTTCCGTCGTGATCTCCTACCCCGACGAATTGTTGGATGCGTTGCGCATGAATCCTGACGAGTTTGAGCGCCACGCCAGGTTGTTGCTGGCGATAAAACTCTACGAGTTGGGCAAAGCAACCACCGGTCAGGCCGCCCAGGTAGCGGGGCTCCCGCGCGCCCGCTTCCTGTTTGAGTTGGGGCGCTTTGGCCTTTCCCCCATCGGAATTGAGCCTGACGAACTGGACCAGGACCTAGCCGATGCCCGTGCCGCAACGCGTCGTCTCTAATACCACCCCTCTCATCGCGTTGGCAAGTATTCAGCAGCTAGACCTGCTACCATCTCTATTTGGGCGCATTATGGTCCCTTCTGCCGTTGCTGAGGAGCTGGCGGCAGCAGGCACAGAGGTTCCCGGGGCCGCAGCACTCCAGGCAACGTGGATTCAAGTTGTTCCAGTGAATGATATGCGCATCGCCGAAGCCTTTCCTTTGGATAAAGGTGAGGCTGAAACCCTGGCGCTAGCCATAGAGCAAAACGCTGAACTCGTCATCGCTGATGAGCGTCTAGCTCGTCGCCAGGCCCGGCGGTTAGGATTACCATTAACTGGCACTTTAGGAATACTATTGCTTGCCAAAGAGCAGGGTCTGATTACCCTGTTGCGGCCTCAGGTAGAAAGTCTGTTGTCCGCGGGCATTTGGCTAGATCCTGAACTGGTGCGTGCAGTCTTGACCCAGGGCAGAGAATAAAAAATGTCTGATACTGTGTACCCTAGAAACCAGGTGTTGCCATGGAAATCAAAGTCGGAACCTTTAACCTCAATAACCTCTTCTCGCGCTTCAACTTCACGGGCGAGATAGACGCGCTCCAGGACGGTGACCACGATGTCACCGTGACCTATACCTTTGACGACCCCAGCAATTACACCATCCGCACCTTCCAGGGGAGGCTGGTGAAAGAGAAGCCCGCCGCCGAGCGCGCCCAGATTGCGCGGCGCATCCTGGCGATGGATGTGGACGTCCTGGCGGTGCAGGAGGTAGAGGACGTTGCCATCTTGAACCGCTTCGCCATTGACGACCTGGGGAGCCGCTATCCCTACCGGGTGCTGGTGGAAGGGAACGACCCGCGCCTGATTGACGTCGGAATATTATCAAAACTGCCCATCGGCGGGGTGACCTCCTGGCGCTTCGCGGTGCATCCCGATGATCCGATTGTGCCGGTCTTCAGCCGCGACCTGCTGGAGGTGGAAGTCCTGGACGCGGCGCGCCGGAAGCGGCTCTTCACCCTCTACAACAACCACCTGAAGAGCCAATACGTGCCCTTCGGCGAGGACCCGGTGGCAGGAACGCAGCAGGCCGACCTGCGCCGCAAGCGCCAGGCCGAGATCGTCGCCAGCATCGTGGAGGCTCGCATGCGCCCCGACAGCGCCTTCATCGTGGTGGGCGATATGAACGATGCGTCCGATGCGCCTACTCTCGCACCACTGGTTGGCAGCGCCGGGCTGGGTCTGGTGAACGCGCTGGCGCAGCCGCAGGAGACGCGCCCGGCGAAAGCGGACAATCCACCGCCGCCTTCCAAGGCGTGGACACACCGCTTTAAGGAGCAGGGAAAGCCCGCGCACTACGAACTCTTTGACCAGATCTGGCTGAGTCCGGCCCTCGCCAACAAGCAGACCGCGGCCTGGATTGACCGCCGCACCAGGCACTCTGGCGACGGCAGCGACCACGACCCCGCGTGGGTGCATCTGGCACTCTAACCCCGTCAGTGCGCGAGTGCATTCCATTTCGGGGTAGGACAGAGCAATATGCCGTTTGGGGAGGCGTGCAAGGCCCCCACCCCAACCCTCCCCCGTAAAATGAACGGGGGAGGGCGAGAGGCCAGATACCCTCCTCCGCTTCGCGGGGGAGGGCAAGGGTGGGGGCCATCGGGCGCTACTAGAACTTATCCCCATTCTGGGGTATACCCGATAGCAACCAGCGCGCGGCGTTTGTCCCTCCGTCCTATCTGAGTTATAATTTCTCCAGACGCCGTGTGTCTGGATAGGGGAGGCGATGAGCCGGACTTCGTCCTTTGGCACGTCCAGCAGAGAAGGGCACGACTCCTCTGGCTTTTACAAGAGGAACCTGTATGCTCAACCCGCCGGGGACGCCACAGCGAAGCCTTTGGAAACGGCGGCTGTCGCGGTCGTATCCGAGGACTGGGTAGATAGAATCTACTGCCACACCTCAGAGAACATGGGCCAGATTCCCGACAGCAGCGTGGCCCTGGCTTTCACGTCACCGCCTTACAACGTCGGGAAGGAATACGACGACGATTGCAGCCTGCCAGAGTATCTGAACCTCATCCAGAACGTCGGCAAGGAAGTGTACCGCGTGCTGCTGCCGGGCGGGCGCTACGTCATCAATATCGCCAACCTGGGCCGGAAGCCGTACATCCCTCTGCATAGATACTTTTACGAGATACACGGCGAGATCGGGTTTCTGCCCATGGGGGAGATCATCTGGCAGAAGGGCGAAGGGGCGAATAACAACTGCGCCTGGGGGAGTTGGAAGAGCGCCAAATCCCCACGGTTGCGCGATATCCACGAGTATCTACTCGTTTTCTCTAAGGGAGGCTTTTCCCGTCCTGACAAAGGGATCTCCGACATCAGCGGCGACGAGTTCATGGCGGCCACCTTGTCGGTCTGGCGGCAGATCGCGCCGGAATCGGCCAGGAAGGTCGGGCATCCCGCGCCGTTTCCGGTGGAGTTGGCAGAGCGGGTGATTAAACTCTATTCGTACGTGGGCGATGTGGTGTTGGATCCGTTTGTAGGCTCGGGGACCACCTGCGTTGCCGCTGTAAAGTGGGAACGGCATTATGTAGGTTACGACGTTTCCGCCGAGTATTGTGCCCTGGCGGAGCAGCGGATAATGGGAGCCACGAAAGTCAGAACAGACGATGGACACGAAAGAAAGCCTGCTGAAGACGCTAACGACCCTGAAACCTGAACTCAGAGCGCGGTATAAGGTGAAGGGAATCGGATTATTCGGCTCTTTCGTGCGCGACGAGGAGAGGGAGAGCAGCGACGTTGACATTCTGGTTGACCTGGAAGACGGGGCTACCCTGATTGATCTCATCAGGTTAGGAGACTTTCTTGAGAGTGAGCTGGGGCGAAAGGTGGACGTGGTGACCAAACGTTCCCTTCAAAACGGTGGGATTCTCTTGTAAGCCTGTCATGAGGACTGCCATGCAGAGTCAAACCGTTTCACATCAGACAGATAGTGTCACTCGGGAAGCAGTGCGCCTGCACTATCTCGATTGGCTGCGTGTCATCGCGATCCTGGGAATTTTTCTCATCCATGTAATCGTCGTGTTCAGCGAGGTGGACTTTCATATCAATAACGCCGAGCAAAGCTCGTCGCTCACCCCTTTTGGCGCATTCTTTTATCCATGGGGCATGCCGCTTGTCTTTCTGATCGCGGGTGCAGGCAGTTGGTTTGCACTGCAGCGACGCACGCCGGGCCAGTACGCTCGCGAACGGTTCAAACGTCTGCTCATTCCTTTTGTTGTTGGTTCCATCCTGCTCTCACCCATTGTCTACTATTTCGATTGGCTTCACAGCACCGGAACGGGCGTGCTACTGGGTTCCTTCCCGGACTTCGTAAGATCGCGCCCCTGGGTCCCCAATCCTAGGGTCTTTGGAGCGGTCGGGGATCACTTATGGTTTTTGGCATTCTTGTTCTGTTTCTCGCTGCTCACCCTGCCTCTCTTCCACTGGTTGGAAGAAGAAAAGGGGCAGCGGTTCGTCTCGCGAATGGCGCGGCTGTGGGAATTTCGTGGCGGGGTCCTGCTGTTCATTCTGCCGCTCTTGATTGTTCGACTGGGCCTCCAGCCTCTCTTTCCTCAATACCTTAACTGGACAGACTTCATTTCCTTCCTACTCTTCTGCATCCTTGGTTATCTTCTATTTGCCGACAAACGGTTCACTCAAGCCATCCGTCGCGACTGGCCAGTCACGCTCACGATCGGGGTCGCCGCCTTTCTGGCGGCTGCGGCAATCTCCATGGCAACGGACGAGTTTGACCTAGAACTTGTGCCTCGTACACCACTGGACTGGGCGTGGTGGACATTCTTCACTGCATGTAGCTGGTGCTGGACAGCCTTTATGTTGTTCCTCGGAATGCGCTTTCTAAATTTTAGCAACAAGTGGCTGCACTACAGCCAGGAAGCCATATTGCCGTTCTATGTGTTTCACCTGCCGGTGATCATCGTCATCGCCTACTTTGTCGTGCAGTGGAATGTTGGCCTAGTGCCCAAGCTGCTGGTAGTTGGCCTCGGCGCATTTGCCGTTTCCCTCGGTCTCTACCAGGTCATCATCAGGCGCGCAGGTCCGCTGCGGTTCATGTTTGGGATGAAGGCCCGACAACTCAATATCTGAATGGCCGTCCAACAACTCGCTGCAGCCGACGCCACTGCACTTTGCCGGTTCGCCGTCTGCGTCGACAACTCAGAGTATCCGGCCTCGCTGGAGAGGCACAAGGTCTATCGCGTGCTCCCGGATGACGATGCCGAGAAAGACGGTGATTTGCGCATCGTGGATGAGAGCGGCGAAGATTATCTCTTTCCCGCCGACTACTTTGTCCTGGTGGACTTGCCCCAGGACACGGCACGCGTCCTGGAGAAATCGTTCCGGTGACCCTCAATCTTGCCGGGGTAGGGGCTCCGTGCACCCGGCCACTCCCGCGCTGGCACATTCTTGACATAACCGGGAGAAGCCATGCCCCGTCCTCTGCGCGACTCCGAATACCTCTTCGGCCTGCACGACCCTGGCGGCGAAAACATCATGGCCGAACGAGGCAAGCGTGGCTGGATCGTTTTCACCGAACGCATCGGTGCCGACCCCGCCGACCGCAGCGCCTACGACTACACTCGTTGGAGCGACAATAACTTCGGCGTCATCATCCGCCTGAACAACGGCTACGAGCCCGACGGCACGATTCCCCCCTACGGCCAGTACGAGAACTTCGCCCGTCGCTGCGCCAACTACGTGACCGCCTCGCGCGGCGCTCATATCTGGATCATCGGCAACGAGCCGAACTACGCTGGTGAGCGCCCCGGCGCGCGCTTAGACCATAGCGTCTGGCCGCCGCGGGTCATTGAGCCGGGCCAGGTCATCACGCCGCCCATGTATGCCGAGGCTTACCGCCTCTGCCGCGCGGCCATCCATGCCGTCTCCGGCCATGCCGAAGACCAGGTCCTTCTCGCCGGGCCTGCACCCTGGAACACCCATACCTCCTACCCCGGCAACGAGACCGGCGATTGGGTGCGCTACTTCCGCGACGTCCTCGCCCTCCTGGAGGGCCCGGACAACTGCGATGGCTTCGCGCTCCACGCCTACACCCACGGCGCGGACCCGGCCCTCCTCTTCAGCGAGGAGCGGGTCAGCCAGCCCGGCTACACGGCCTACCGCTGGCATTTCCGCACCTACCAGGATTTCCTGGCCGTGGTGCCGCCCAATATGCACCACCTGCCGGTCTATATCACCGAGACGAACCAGGGCGATAACCCCTGGGTGGACCAGAACAGCGGCTGGGTGCAGCGGGCCTACGGCGAGATAGACGCCTGGAACCGCAACCCCGACAACCAGGCCATCCGCGCCGTCATTCTCTATCGCTGGCCGCAGGTGTCGGGCGACCGCTGGGGCATCCAGGGGAAGAACGGCGTCATAGACGACTTCCGCGCCGCCATGCAAAACGACTACAAATGGCGCACCACGCCGCCCGCGCCTTCCTACCGCGTCCGCTGGCTGGCCCACAACACCCCCGCGCAGATGCCGCAGAGGCAGGTCGTGACCGTACAACTGCAACTGCGCAACGCGGGCTTCAACCGCTGGGTGAAGGACGGCCAGCATCCGGTGCGCCTCGGCTATCGCTGGTTCGCCGCCTCCAACCCGTCCGGCCAGCCTATCGCCGAGGGGATAGGAGCAGGCCTCCCTAACGATGTGCCCTCCGGCGCGGACGTCTCGCTGACCGCACAGGCCACGGCTCCCGATAACCTGGGACAATACCTCCTCAAGTGGGATTTGGTAGAGCACGGCGTCACCTGGTTTGCCGACCGCGGCAGCACGACGCAGAACGTCGCCGTCCAGGTCACCCAGGAGCAGGAATACACCCACCCGGCCACAGGCAAGGTGGTGCGCGGCGCGTTCTTGCAATTCTACCGTCAATACACCGAAGCCATCACTGGCGCGCCGATCTCCGACCAGCACCTGGATGCTGCCAGTCACCTCAATACCCAGTATTTCCAGCGGCTGGTGATGGAGGAATACGAGCAGAACAAGATTCGCCTGAAGGCGGCAGGCGAGGCGATGTACGAGTGGGGCCGCCGCATCGCGGAGTTGCAGGCAGAGGTAGAGCGGCTGCGCCAAATCACCGGCGCGGGCGTGCCACCGCCCTCCATGCAGGACGTCATCAATTCGTTGCCGCGCGATGCAGACCGCTTCCACCACCGCACCGCGATGGACGTGCGCTACGTCGTCATCAACCACACGGCAGTCGCGCCCGACGTGCCGGTGGAGCGCATCGCCGCCGCGCACCGGCAGCGCGGCTGGCCCGGCATCTCCTACCAATATTTCGTGGACGGCGACGGGCGCATCCTGCAGACGCAGCCGCTGGAAGAGGCCATCAGCGACGACCAGCCCTGGCTGGCGCAAGGCATCAACATCGGTGTCGCCGGCAACTTTGACCAGGTTATCCCCACCGACGCGCAAATGGACGCGCTGGCGCGGCTGGTGGCCTGGCTCCTGCAGGAATTGGGGTTGCAGCGCGACGTCGTCGTGGGCGTCAACGAACTGATTTCCTCCGGCTCGCCCGGTGAACAGTGGTTGAGTGGTCGCCGCTGGAAGGACATCCTGCTCAACCGGGTGCAAGGGCTGTTAGAGGCCGCGCCCACCGCCGGGGCCGCGGCCACCATCGCCCGTCTGCGTGCGGAGTTGCGCCGGGCCGAGGATGCATTGCAGGCGGCCCGCAACGAGGTCGCCAGCCTGAAAGACCAGGTGATAGAGTTGCAACGGCGGCTGGCAGGCGGCGCGCCCCCGCGCCCAGCCATCCAGGACGTCATCAACTCGTTGCCGCGCGACCCCAACGGCTTCGCCCACCGCTCGCTGGATGCCATCCGCTACGTCGTCATCAACCACACGGCGGGCGACCCCAACATCCCGTTGCAGCGCATCGCCGAATACCACCGGCAGAGCTTCCCCGGCATCACCTACACCTATTTCATAGATGCCCAGGGTAAGATATTCCAGACCGAGCCGTGGGACGTTATTGCCGACCCCAACCGCATCTACCTGGCCCAGGGTATCAACGTCTGCGTGGCGGGCAACTTTGACGATACCATCCCCACCGACGGACAGATAGACGCTTGTGCGCGCCTCTGCGCCTGGCTCCTGCACGACCGCAGCCTGGCGCTGACTACGTTGGTGGGTGTGATGGAATTGGTTCCAACCCACGGCTCGCCCGGCAGGCAATGGTTGACCGGCCAACGTTGGAAGGATAGGCTGGTGAGCCAGGTGCAGGCCATCCTGGCCGCAGCCGCCGAGGGGAGTGGCGACGACGTGGCTGCGCTGCGCCAGCAGATCGCACAATTGCAGGCACAACTGCAAGCGGCCCAGGTCCGTATCGCCGAGTTAGAGGCGGAAATTGAGCGGCTACGCGGGGGCGGCGGCGGTACCGTGCAGCCGCCCGTTATCCGCGACGTGGTGGACTCGCTACCGAAGCATCCGACCCTGCGCTACGAAAGCCGTCCGCGTACCGCCATCACCCATCTCGCCGTTCACCACAGCGCCGCCGATGGCAGCGCGAGCCCGCAGACGATTGCCCAATACCACGTCAACAGTCGCGGCTGGCCCGGCATCGGCTACCACTACTACGTCCCCTCCGACGGCACGGTTTATTGGACGAACCGGCTGGAGACGATCTCCTACAACGTCTATGACAACAACAACTACGTGGTAGGCATCTGCCTGGGCGGCAACTTCGTCGGCACGACGCCGACGAATGTACAAATGGATAACGTGGCGCGGCTGGTCGCCTGGCTCATGCAGGAACTGAACGTCCCCCTGGAACGGGTGATGGGGCACCGCCAGTATCCCAACAACTCCACCACCTGTCCCGGCGACCAGTGGACACAGGGTGCAAACTGGCGCGATGACCTCTTCAATCGCGTGCGGCGGCTGCGCGGTGGGTAGATTGACAGGGGTAGGATGCCGATGAGGAGCCAACTACAAGAGAATCATTACCCCTCACCCTCCCCTC
>JADYZS010000229.1 GCA_020853075.1 Anaerolineae bacterium
CTGCGCGACGAACTGGCACGACGTGCCCTGCCAATGCACGTCGTGCAGACCAAGGTGGTTCCATCAGACCTGCGGGAGGATGCGCCGGCCATTGGCGCCGCCAGCCTGATTCTGCACGAGTTGACGGCTCCTGCCCGCTTGTTGACCCCGCTCCAACTTCCTGTGGATGGGGCCGGCGTGTTCAGACGGAGGTGACGACGCTTCTAACCTAACCTTTGGGCATAGCGAGCCTCACCTCACATCCTCGTCCGTTAGCGGCTTCACCTGTGTCACGTTTGCTCTGTCTGGAGGTGCAATGCAACAAACTCAACACAGCCAGGGAGCCGATCCTGGTTCGGACGCATCTACATCGGAGCGGCAACGCTCCCAACTTCAACCAACGGAGGTTCCACTATGTCGGAGGAGAAGAGCAAAATGCTCAATCAGAAGTTTAGCCGTCGTGAGTTGCTGCGCAAGGCCGTGCTAGGTGGCGCGGGTGTCGTCGCGGCGAGTGCCGTTGCCGCGTGCGCCACACCGACCCCGCAGATCATCAAGGAAACCGTCATCGTAGAAAAGCCGGTTGAGAAGGTCGTCAAAGAGACCGTGGTGACGGAAAAAGAGGTGACCAAGGTCGTTGAGAAGGTCGCGACCCAGGTCGTTGAGAAGCAGGTGGAAAAGGTCGTCACCGCCACGCCACTGCCCTTGAAGCCGGTGGAGATCACCTGGTGGCAGGCTCCCATCTGGCGGTTCGGTAAGGATAACAAGACTGCCGATGCTCCGCCCGATGAATGGGTCAACGACGCGATTGTCCGCTTCAACAAGATCTACCCCCAGATCAAGGTCAAGCTGGAACTCATCCCCTGGGACCAGTGGGGCCAGAAAGTCACAACCGCTTTCGCCAGCGGCCAGCTACCCAACCTCCTCTACGGCGGCCCTAACATCCAATACGTGCAGGCCGGCCTCTACGACCCCATTGACGACTACGTGCCGGCAGACAACATCGCCAACTGGACGCCCGGCATCAAGGAAAACGCCACCTTCTTTGGCAAGCTCTACGGCCTCCCCGCCTTCCAGAACCCGAACTTCTTCGTCCTTAACAAGACCGCGCTCGAGAAGGGTGGGGCAAACCTGATCCCGAAGGATCCGGAGCGCGACTTTCCCATCCCGCTGGAAGAGCAGATGGCCGCCGCGTTCAGCGATGGCAAGACGCGCTTCTTCCTGGGTCTCCCCACCGACCATCCCGCCATGGTCTATTTCCACTGGTCGCCCTGGTTGAAGGGCTGGGGTGTGAAACTGTGGGATGATGCCCAGGAACGCTGGACCGTTGCGGACAACCCCAACGCTGTGAAGGCGATCCAGTGGTATGCAGATTCCCTGAAGAAGGGATGGATCATCCCGAACCTGCCCAAGTGGAGCGACGTGGACAACTTCTATTGGAAGAAGAACTGTGCCGCTCGCGCCCAGTGGCCCGGCATCTACGCCGAGTTGGATGTGGCAAAGAAACAGGGAGCAGCCGAAGATCCGTTTGAAATGGTCTTCGTCCCGCACCCCCACCAGCCCGACGTCAAGCCCTGGTCCGTCCCCGGTGGCCCGGTCTATCAGATCGGCCACACCAACGACCCCGCAAAACGGGCTGCCGCGGTGGCCTTCGCCCTCTGGCTGGGCACCGACGACTCCAATGCCGAGGCGTGGGTGGTCAACGGTATCTATCCCGCGACCAAGACCGGCCTGGAGAAGGTCAAGAACCATCCGCGCATGACGGATGTGAACAACCAGTGGGTGCTCAATTACTATCTGACGAAACTTGAGCCAGAGAAGCCGGGTGAAGGGAGCAGCTGGACTCCATCGCAAAACGCCCGTAGCTCCAAGCTCCTGAACGACATCAAGCCCTACGACATGTTCCTGCAGATGTTCCAGAGCCTGCTGCTGGGCAAGATGACGGCGGAGGAGATGGTGAAAGAGTCGGCCAAGCGCATCAACGAAGCGCTGGGTGCCAAGGTCTAGTCGGCTCTGAGCCGATCTTGGATCCAATTCCGGGGCAGCGGGCGTTAGGGCTCGCTGCCCCTCCCCCTGGTTATACGAGAGTTCATTTGTAATGGTCAGGGACTCCGCGACGAAGGAGCGTGTCTAATGGCCCAGGGTGACGTGAGGCAGCCGGCCGCGGCCACGAGCCTTTCGGGCGCTGCTGGCAGCATGACGGCAACGATGCCAGGTTCAACGGCGATCTGGCATGAACCCACCAAAGGGTGGGCCCGTACTCGCTACGAGATCAAAAAGAGCAACAAATGGGGGTATATTTTCATAGCCCCTCTACTTCTTGATTTCCTGATCTTTACGGCCTACATGGTCATCCGCGCCGTAACGATGAGTTTTCAAGAGATCGCGCTGGGCAGCACGACCTGGGTAGGATTGACCCATTTCATCAAGATCGTCAAGAACGACCTGTTCTGGAATGCCATGAAGAACACCGTGGTCTATACCATCGGTGTCGTCCCCGGCGGCATCCTGGTCGCGCTGATCTTGTCGGAGTTGATCTTCCGGCGCAGCGAGCGTGCCCAGGTCTTCTTCAAAAGCGCATATTATCTCCCTGGCGTTGTCTCTAGCGTCGTGTTAGCAATCGTTTGGACCTGGATCTTCCAACCCTTCTATGGGCTGCTCAACTACGTCATCGGTCTGTTCGGCGCGGCTCCTAACAACTGGCTGGGTAACCCGGATACAGCGATGATCTCGCTTATTGCCATGAGCATTGTCGGCGGCACAGGCGGCTCTGTGGTGCTCTTAACCGCGGCGATGGGGGGCATCCCCACCGACCTCTACGACGCTGCGAAGATTGACGGCGCCAGCGAATGGGTGCGCTTCTGGCGCATCACAACACCGCTGTTAAGACCCACTCTGCTCTACCTCTTTGTGGTCGGTTTTATCGGCAATTTCCAGGTGTTTGACCAGATCTACGTCATGACCCAGGGTGGGCCAGGCTTTCCCGGCGCAACAGAAACGGTGGGCTACCTCATTTATTCTACAGCCTTCACCAGCCTTCAATTAGGCCCCGCCGCGGCTCAGTCTATGCTCCTGTTCCTGTTTATCCTTGCCTTCTCGTTCTTCCAGTTCCGAATATTCGCGTCTGAGGTGGAATACTAGAGACTGTATGACCAGGTCTCATCCTCAGTCTTTATAAGGGGGGCGCATGACGAGTCGGGTACGAATCGCAGGTCGCAGGCGTTGGGAACTTGAAGATGTGGTTACGGTAATCGCCTACGTTGTCCTCATCGTATGGGCGATCCTGGCGCTCTTTCCCATCTATTGGCTCTTCAAAAACAGCATTGAGCCGAACCAGCTTCTCTCCGCCTGGCCGCCTCACGTGGAGCCACGCGTGGACAGATGGACACTCCTCAACTACTCTAAACTCTTCCATCGCTACCCCATTCCCCGCTGGTTCCTGAACAGCGCGCTGGTCACCGTGATACGCACTGGCGGTGCCATCATTCTAGGCTCCATGGCGGGCTATGCCTTCGCCAAGCTCAAATTCTGGGGACGCGAGGCCATTTTCTGGGGGCTGATGAGCGTCATTATGATCCCTCACTTCATCACCATCGTCCCCAGATACCAGGTCATCGTAGCCCTCGGCTGGAGGGACTCTTATTGGGCGCTCATTGTTCCGGGCATCACCGGCGGCATCGGGGCCATGTTCCTCATGCGCCAGTTCCTCCGTTCGCTCCCCACCGAACTGATTGAGGGCGCCCGCATTGATGGCGCGAGCGAGTGGACGATCTATTGGCAATTGATCTTACCACTGGCGAAACCGGGGTTGGCGGTCCTCGGCATCTTCTGGTTCATGGGCAACTGGAACGACTTCCTGTGGCCTTTTATCGTCAGTTTCAGCAAGAACATGTTCACTCTGCCCGTGGGCTTGGCCCTTCTCACCAGCCCCAAGGATACAGGTCAGATCGCCGAGGTGGGACAACAGTTGGCCGGGGCCTCCATCTCCGCTATTCCCATGATCTTTGTCTTCCTGGCATTCCAACGGTATTTCCTGAAGGGCATCACCGTGGGCGCCCTGAAGGGTTAGAGCGGATCCTCTGCTGTAACCTCAGCAAGCGGGGTTGGTCACACTCCCCAGGGTGTGAGCAACCCCGCTTGTGCTGAGAAAACGTGCGATGAGGGAGAAGTATTAGGTGAGCACAGTCGCCGAGACTCGCGCTAAACGTCTTGCCAGGGTGGGAGCGGAGCGCGAGTGGGGGTTGGAGGACATTGTAACCCTCGTGGCTTACGTGATCCTCACCGTCTGGGCTATTCTCGCCCTCTTTCCCATCTATTGGATGATCAAGAACTCCTTTGAACCGATGCAGATGCTCGTCATCTGGCCGCCGAGAATCCTTCCCTGGTGGGAGGAATTGACCCTGGACAACTACGCCAAACTGGCGCACCGTGCCCCCATGGCCCGATGGTTCCTGAATAGTCTGGTTATCACGGCTGCGCGCACGGCGGGGACACTCATCTTTGGGGCGATGGCAGGTTATTCTTTTGCGAAACTCAGGTTCTGGGGGCGCGAGGTTCTCTTCTGGTCGCTGATGAGCGTCATTATGATCCCAGCCTTCATCACCATCATTCCCACGTACCAGGTCATCGTCTGGCTGCACTGGGATAATACCTTCCTGGCTTTGATCGTCCCCGGTATCACCGGCGGCATCGGCGCGATGTTCCTCATTCGCCAATTCCTGCGCACCCTTCCCACCGAGATCATGGAGAGTGCCCGCATGGATGGCGCAAGCGAACCGGCCATCTTCTGGAAATTGGTTATGCCCCTGGCAAAACCGAGCCTGGCCGTGCTCGGTATCTACACCTTCGTCGGTAACTGGAATTCCTTCCTCTGGCCGCTGATCGTGACCAGAAGCAAGGAGATGCGCACGCTCCCCGTGGGGTTATCGCTTATCAAAGAGTTCATATCATCACAGAGCCAGAGCGTAGGCTCACCCCAGTACATGGCCGGAGCAACCGTCGCGTCGGTGCCGACGATCCTTGCCTTCCTTCTTTTCCAAAGATACTTCCTCAAGGGCATCACTATCGGCGCGATCAAGGGTTAATACCTACAGAACTTCTCCCTGAAAGGAGTCACGGCATGAAGGGACTCAGCCCCTTATCCGGCCTGGCGACGCTGCGCGACGCGCGCTCGCGTCGCGAATCCAGTTGGGATCGCACAGGCGGCAACCGCGACGCCATTCCCATTGAGCCGGGCGCGACGGCCACCCTGGCCGACATCCGAGGCGCAGGCTGCATCCGCCACATCTGGTTCACCATCAGTTGCGAAGACCGGCTTTACCTCCGCAAGTTGGTCTTGCGCATATACTGGGACGGTGAGGAAAACCCCAGCGTGGAGACGCCTGTGGGCGACTTCTTCGGCGTGGGCCATGCGGTGGCCGCCCATTTCGTCTCGTTGCCGCTGAATATGACATGCGGCGCAGGGCGCGGCCTCAGGGCAGGCATGAACTCTTTCTGGCCAATGCCTTTCGCCTCTGGCGCACGCATCACCATTGAGAACCAGTGCGAGGTGCCGGTTCGCTCCTTCTACTATTACGTGGATTACGAATCGTATGACAGCCTGCCCATTGACCAGGCGCGCTTCCACGCCCAATGGCGCAGCGAGCACCCCTGCCAGGCCGTGGTCCATCCTGACCCTAAGAAGGAAATCAATATCAGCGACGCGGAGAATTACCTGCTGTTTGAGGCCGAAGGGCGTGGGCACTTCGTGGGCTGCGTCCTCAACGTGGACAACTGGAACGCTTTCCACCAGAACTACACCTGGTTTGGCGAAGGCGACGACATGATCTTCATTGACTCGGATACCTGGCCTCCCTCTCTTCACGGAACAGGCACCGAGGACTACTTCTGCGAGGCGTGGGGCTTCCCCAGCGGCGCGTACTCCGGCCCCTATCACGGCATCTCGTTGGCGGGCGACAACCTGGAATGGTCCGGCCAGTGGAGCCTCTATCGCTTCCACATTGAGGACCCGGTACACTTCCGCGAGCGCATCCGGGTGACCATTGAACACGGCCACGCCAACGACCAGGGGAACGACTATTCCAGCGTGGCCTACTGGTATCAGACGGAACCGCATAAGTTATTTCCTGCCCTGCCGGGCGTTGCCGCGCGCCTCCCGCGGCGGCATATACTCAACTATTGACGATAGGGGAGCACGGACGATGCGACGAGAAGACCTGGAAACGCCTGCCCTGACGGTGGACCTGGACGTACTGGAGGACAACATCGCCCGTATGCAGGCCTATGCCGACGAGCACCGGCTGAAGTTGCGGCCTCACATCAAGACCCACAAGATCCCCGCCATCGCTCACCGACAGGTGCTGGCAGGCGCGGTGGGCATCACCTGCCAGAAATTGGGCGAGGCAGAGGTGATGGTCGCGGCGGGGCTGCGCGACATCTTCATCAGTTACAACATCGTCGGCCAGACGAAACTGGAACGTCTCGCTCGCCTGGCCCGGCAGGCACGAATGCGCGTGGCGGTGGATTCCCTGACTACGGTGCGCGGGCTCGCCGACTATTTGGGACGCGAGGGAGTAGAGGTAGGCGTCGTCGTTGAGTTAGAAAGCACCCACCATCGTTGCGGCGTCACCACCGCCGCGGACGCGGTAACCCTGGCGCGGGCCATTGCCGATGCCCCGGCTCTGCGCTACGAGGGTGTGATGATCTACCCCTCCAACCGGGCCTCTGCGCCATTTATTGAGGAAGCAGTAGAAGCCCTGCGCGCCGCCGGTTTGCTGCCCCAGGTGGTGAGCGGCGGCGGCACGCCCGAGGCGCCTTTCGCCCACGAGGTCCCCTACGTCAACGAAGTTCGTCCAGGCACCTACGTCTATAACGACTGGTCTTACTGTAGTATGGGTGTTTGCACGCCAGCACAATGCGCGCTCAACGTCATCGCCACCGTGGTCAGCGCACCTACTGCCGACCGCGTCATCATAGATGGCGGCAGCAAGACCTTCACCAACGACGGCCAATTCCCCATGGGCCACATCTGCGAATACCCCGATGCTCAGATCCCGCAAATGAGCGAGGAGCATGGCTTTGTGGACGTGAGCCGGTGCGCGCGCAAGCCGCGCATCGGCGAGCGGCTCACCGTCATCCCCAACCACGCCTGCGCTACCAGCAACCTCCACGACCGCGTCTATGGCTTGCGGGGCAACCGGCTGGAAGTCGTGTGGGAGATCCAGGCGCGGGGAAAGGTGCAGTAGCGTGGTTGACGCAGACGCCGTCATAGGTATAGTAGCCGACCGCGCCGGAGAATTGCAGTCGCTCCTGGCCGACCTGGTGAGCATCCCCTCGGAGAATATCCCGCCGGGCGGGCAGGAAGGTCGGGCCCAGGCGCACGTCGCGGGTTATCTAAAGGCAGCCGGGCTAGAGGTGGCAACGTACGAGCCGACCACCGTGCCGGGCCTGCGCGAGCACCCGCTCTTCTGGCCCCACCGGGACTATCGCGGGCGACCCAACGTGACCGCCGTCCTGCGCGGGGCGGGCGGTGGCCGGTCCCTTCTATTCACCGGACACATAGACACGGTGCCGCGCGGCACCATTGAGTGGCCCCACAACCCCTTCACGCCCCGTATCCAAAACGGGCGCATGTATGGCCTGGGCACGGGCGACATGAAGGCCGGGGTTGCCATTGCCATGTTCGTGGCGCGGGTGCTCAAGGAAGCAGGGGTGCGCCTTCGGGGAGACCTCATCGTAGAGTCGGTGGTGGACGAGGAGTTCGGCGGCGTCAACGGGACGCTCGCGGGACGGCTGCACGGGCCCAAGGCCGACGGCGCTATCCTGGTGGAGCCGACGGGCCTGCAGGTCTATCCGGGAGCGCGCGGCTGCACCCCCACCCGCATCTACGGGCCACAGGCCATCGCAGGCAGCAGCGCCGGACGGGGCGGCTCCGCCTATCGCATGGAAGTCTCCGGCGAGCCGCTCAACCCGCCCATCGCCCAGTTGCAGCACCTTTTGGCGCGCGTGGGCGAGTTCAATGCCCTACGCCAGCGGTCTGCGCCGCGCCATCCTTTGTGGGCGGCCTATCCCAACCCGGTGCCGCCTGTGCTGGTGACAAAGGCCGTCGCGGGCTTCTGGGGCTGGACGGAGCCTGTCACCATCCCCATGGATTTTCGCCTGGAACTCTATTGGGAACTCCTGCCTGGGGAGTCCGAGGAGAAGGCGAAGGGCGAACTGATGACCTGGCTGCACGAGGCCGTGGCCGCCGCGCCGCATCTCTTTTCCGCGCCGCCGCGGGTGGAGTTCCCCATCCGCTATATGCCCGCCACGGCCATCGCTTCGGGCGAGCCTATCGTACAGGCGATGGCCGCGGCAGCAGAGGCGACAACGGGCGCGCGCCC
>JADYZS010000230.1 GCA_020853075.1 Anaerolineae bacterium
CCAGAAACGCCTGGCGCACCGGGGCCAACTCTGAGGCGGAAAAATCGTCCACGAGTTTTTGCCCGAAACTGTTCATCTCGGTGCCGACGTTCAGCGGCAAGTCTAATCTACCGGCTAGACGGACCACGTCGCGCAGATTTTGCACCTTGCGGCGGCGTACCTCCGGGTCGGCGATGTTCCAGTTGCGGTCGGGTATGATGTTGAGCGCAACCACGCCCTTGCCGATCAGGAGTTCCAAAAGTTCGGCGATGGCCTGTTCCCCGACCGATGAGCCGTCCAGCCAGGCGAAGCAAGGGAGCGCGCCACATTGGACGATCAAGGCGTGGAAGGCCGCGTGTGTAGGGAAGGAGCCGGTGCCGGGTTGGACGTAGCCCACGCCACCGCGCTTCATCAACCTGGCGCGCACGAGGTTTTGGAACTTAGCGCTATCGGCAAGGCTCTCCGTGATCTCGCCGGTCTCCAGATTCAGTTTCTCGGACCAGAACTCCGGCAGGTTCGCCGCTGTGCCCTCGGCTTTGCGCACGTAGGCCGTGAGGATGTGCCGCTCGGTGGCGTTTCTCGCTGGTGTGAGAGGCAGCACATCTTTTTCATAGTCAATGGTTGCAGGGGCTACGTGCTCGTTGATGCGCACCAACATCTCCCGATTGCGTCGGGCGGCGCGCCAGCGCAAATCGGCCAGGATCTCCACCGCGGGGGGAGGAGCCTGGCCGGAGGTGAAGCCGATCCCCATGTGGTAGCAGACGCCGGGCTCGCCGGGAGAGTTAATCTCCCGCGTCGCGAACTCCGGGATGAAGACGCGCGTCTCAATCCCTGCGCTGCCGCGCACGCCGACCAGGTCGCAGGCGGTCAGGAACTCCTCCACGCCGTCCAGGACGTCAAAATCCACGATGCCCACCAGATTGAAGCCGCGCCGTTTCGCCAGCCAGGCCAGGGCTGCCGGTGAATAGCCGTAGGCGTTGAAGGAGAAGAAGGTATGGCAGTGCATGTTTGCTGCTTCGGCTTCCGACTCCGGTTTGATGGCGCCTTGCTGCACGAGCGCGACCAGTTGGGCCAGCGCGTCCAGGCGGGTCTTGAGGGAGAAGTGATTCAGTTGGCGTTCCAGATCGGCGATAGCTCTCACCGCATCTCCTGCCCGCCGGTCACGTTGATGGCCTGGCCGGTCATGTATGAGGCCTGGTCGGAAGCCAGGAAGACGACGACGTTGCAGACGTCCTTGTAGGTGCAGCCGCGCTTCATCGGCACCTGGTCAATATAGCGCTGGCGCACCTGCTCCTCGGTGATGCCCCACCGCTTGGCGTATTGCTTGTAGAGGGAATCTACCCAGAGGGGCGAATCCAGCAGGTTGCCGGGGCAGACCGCGTTCACCCGCACGCCGTATTCGGCCAGTTCCAGCGCGATGCTCTGGGTCAGCCCGATGCCGCCGAACTTGCTGGCCGCGTAGGCCGAACTTTTGTAACTCCCCTTCTTCCCCGACTTGGAGTTGACCTGGATGATGGTGCCGCGCCGCTGCGCCTTCATAGCGCGGGCAGCATGTTTGGCGACCAGGAAGTAGCCGAAGAGGTTGACGTTTATCACTGCCCGCCACTTCTCCGCGGGGAACTCGGTGACCTCATCCGAGATGAGGATGCCCGCGTTGGAGACCACGATATCCAGCCGCCTGAACTCCTGAACGGTGCTGTCTATCATCGCCTTGACCTGGGCCTCGTCGGTGACGTCCACTTTGAGGGCGATAGCCCGGCGATCCGTAGTGGAACCGATCTGCGCGGCGGTGCTTTGGGCGGTCTCCTCGTTCAGGTCGGCCACAACGACGTGCGCGCCCTCTTGGGCCAGGCGCAGGGAGATGGCCTGTCCCAGGCCCTGTCCGCCGCCGGTGACGACGGCCACGCGGTCTTCCAGGACTCTGCTCATCGGGCTCAATCCTCCAGCATCAAGCGCAGGAACTCGGCTTCTGCTTCTACCGTCCATTCCCTGCCTTCTTTCAATTTGGCATAGACGCCCGGCAACCGCTCCTTCAGGTCGGCCAGCGCCGTCAGGGGCATCTCTTTGATGTGGGGGAAGATGACGACCTTGCCGGGGTAGGTGGTATCTTTGAGGGCTTGCAGGCCGTCGCGAGCGGCGTTCAACGAGCCGATGGCCGCCACGGAGCGATTGGTGGAGAGTTCGTCGGCTTCGGTCAGGCGGAGCGTCAGCCGGAGGTCCTGGATAGCGGAACCCGATTGGCCGATCATGCGGGCGGACCTCAGGTAGGCGTCGCTCAGGTCCAGGTTCGCCATGGTGCCGCGCCCCACGCCCGCGAAGATGTTCAGCACACCCTGCTGCCCCAGATAGGTGGCAGCATCGGCGATGACGGCGGGGATGGGGGCCAGGACCACGATATCGTCAAAGCCCGTCTTTTTGAAGCGGGCCATTTCTCCCGCGTACGCGTCCTTGTTGGTTGGGTTGAGGCAGATGAACTCAATCCCCTTGGACTTAGCCTCGTCGCCGAAGGAGGTGCAGAGGTCATCCAGCCGAAGGTCGCTCACGTCGGTGCAGACGATGGTGCGGGGGCTATCGGCCAGTTGGATGGCGCGCTGCACGTGCATGCGCCCCATCGGCCCGCCTGCGCCGACGAACCAGACGCGTCCGCCTTTCTTCAGTTCGGCCCGTACAGGCGCCTGGCCGTAGGCCGCGGCGACGTCGGGGCTGGTGCTGCCGACGTAGAGCCAACGGTTGTAATGGATGCGCCCCACGTCCACGCTGACCTTGCGGGGGAGCGGCTTATCGGCCACGAGGGCGAGGATGCCGAAGGTCGCCAGGAAGGGGCTGACCTTCTCAATGAGGTCGGCATCCGCACCCAGGAGCACGATGTCATCTACTTCTTTGACCGGCGGTGCGCTAACGTCGGTCACGTCCATTACCTCTACGTTCAGTTCCGCCGCGCGCGCCCTGAGCCAGCGGGCGAAGGCGGCAGGGACGTTGGTCAACAGGAGGCGAGCCGGTGCCAAGGTCGCATCAAACCCCGCGCCGATGGTGTAGGGTTTGGCATCGCCCTCCGCCGTGCCGATGATCCAGGCTGTGCCGCCCGCCTTCAGGCCGGTGCGATAGCGGAGGCCGTAGGCAGCGACGACGCAGGCCCACGGCTCGGCCAGGGCGCTCTCGGCGTAGCCGGTATCGGGCCGGATGGGAAGGAGGTAATTGCCCTCGTCGCCATTGAGGACTCGCTGGTCAATGACGCCGTATTGGGATAGGCCGCCCTGGATCATGTAGCCGTAGGCGTAGCCGATGCCGCCCTTGAAGATGTCGGCCTGGATGATGAAGCGGTCGCCCACCTTGTATTGGTTCCGCAGGTTCTCGCCCACGCCGACGACGGTCATGGAGACTTCGTGGCCCAGGACGATGGGCTCCTTCTGGATGTCGCGGAAGATGCGGGGGTGATTCTGGCCCAGGCTGATGATCTTGATGTCGGAGAAACAGAGACCGCAGGCGTCGTGGCGGACGAGAAGTTCGTCGGGGCCGTATCGGGGTAGGGGAACTTCAATAGGATTTCCATCGTGCCCCAGGTTTTCCATGCCCGCGCCGTAGAGGGGCCACAGTTTGTTGGGTTCTTTAGGGGGTGTGTTGCCCCGTTTGTATTCGGCTAGTTTGTCAGCCATCGCTCTCTCCTTTCCTATCCTAACCTACACCGCGAGCCAGAGGTACGGTTCCTCAATCAAGTCTTTGAGGTATTGCAGGAAGCGGGCGGCAGGCGCACCGTCCACCAGGCGGTGGTCAAAGGCCAGGCTCAACATCAGCATCTGGCGCACGACCACCTCCCCCTCCCGCACCACCGGCTTTTGCGTAATCACGCCCACGCCCAGGATTGCCGCTTCGGGGAGGTTGATAATCGGCGTGAAGGCCAGGACGTCGTACATCCCCAGGTTGGTGATGGTGAAGGTGCCGCCCTTCAGGTCATCCGGCAGCGATCGCCCCTTGTGCGCCCGCTCCACCAATTCCCGGAACTCCGTGGCGAACTGGCGCAGGCTCTTCTTGTCGGCCTCGCGAATCACCGGCACCAGGAGCCCGCGCTCAGTATCCACCGCCATGCCTATGTTCACGTGGGCCAGATGCTCCACCGCGTCGGCGGCGAGGCGCGCGTTCATGTAAGGGAATTTGCGCAGCGCCGTCGTGGCCATCTTCGCCAGGAGGTCGTTGTAGCCGGGGGCGAAGCCCCATTCGTCGGCGACGCGGGTCTTCAGCCGCTCCCGCATGGCGACGAACTCCGTCGCGTCGGCCTCCATGAGTAAAGTCACACGCGCCGTCGTGTGGGCGCTCGTCCCCATCCGCTCGGCGATGATGCCGCGCACGCCCTTGAGCGGAACCCGCGCCGTCACCTCTACTTCGGGCAGAGGGGCCGGGGGGGGGATAGGAGGCAGAGCAGGCTTCTGCACGGCCCGCTCCACGTCCTCTTTGGTAATCATGCCGCCGGGGCCGCTGCCGCTGAGGGTGCGCACATCCATGCCTGCTTCGGCGGCCATCTTCTGCGCCACGGGCGTTGCCTTGGGGAGTTGGCTCAGGTAGGCAATGACGTCGCGCTCGGCCACCCGCTGGCCGCCGCCACCTGTGGGCGTCACCTGGGCCAGGTCCACATCCTTGTCCGTTGCCAATTTGCGGGCGCGGGGCGAGGCGAAGAGGATTGGAGCACCTGTATTAGCGCCTGTTGTAGGGGCGTTCAATTGAACGCCCCTACCTTCGCCTTCGGAGAGGGAGGGGGTAGGGGGAAGGGTGAGGGCCTCTGGTTTGCCCTTCACCGCGAACTTCTCCTCCGGCTTGCCGATGATGCCGACGACGGTGAGGACGGGCACGGCGTCATCCTCTTTGTAGGGGCCGAGGTGCAACGTCCCTGTAGCGTTGGCCGCGACGGCGAAGATCGCCTTGTCGGTTTCCACCTCCAGGATTTCCTGCCCCTCCTCCACTTTTGTGCCGTCGCCGACGAGCCAGCGGACGAGCCGCACCTCTTCCACTGTCTGCCCCATCTGGGGGATGAAGAGCTCTTTCGCCATCAGCCCACCACCTTCCGGCACGCCGCTACGATGCGGCCCACGTTGGGGATCGCCAGGTCTTCCAGAATCTCGGCGCGGGGAACCGGCACGTTGGCCGCGGCCACCCGCACCATCGGCGCATCTAGCCAGTCAAAGGCCAGGTCGTTGACCTGCGCCATCACTTCGTTGATGAAGGAGGTGTTCTCGTAGGCCTCCGTCACCCCCACGAAGCGTCCTGTCTTCTTCACCGACCTGATAATCGTGTCAATGTCCAGCGGCTTCAGGGTGCGCAGGTCCACCACCTCTACGTCAATCCCCTCTTTTGCCAACGCCTCTGCCGCCTCCAACGCTCTGAGCACCATGCGGGAGTAGGTGACCAGCGTCACGTCCTTCCCTTCCCGCTTCACGTCGGCCACGCCCAGGGGGATGACGTACTCTTCTTCGGGAACAGGCCCCTTCTCTTTGTAGAGCATCTTGTGTTCAATGAACATCACCGGGTTGTCGTCGCGGATGGCGGCTTTCAGGAGCCCCTTGGCGTCGTAGGGGGTGGCGGGCATGACGACGTAGATGCCGGGGAAGTGGGTCCACAAGGCTTCCAGGCTCTGGGAGTGGTGGGCCGCGATGGCCCGCCCCGCGCCGCCCTCGGTGCGCAGCACCATCGGCACGCTGGTCTTCCCGCCGAACATGTAGCGGTTCTTCGCGCCCTGGTTCGCCAGTTGGTCCATCGCCAGGGGGGTGAAGTCCACGTACATGATCTCGGCGATGGGGCGCATCCCGGCCATGGCCGCACCGACCGCTGCCCCCGCGATGGTCGCCTCGGAGATGGGGGTATCCAGCACCCGCCAGTCGCCGAACTCCTGGGAGAGTCCGCGCGTCGCGCCGTAAGCCCCACCGTAGAGCCCCACGTCCTCGCCCATGATGAAGACGCGGGGGTCTCGCAGCATCTCCTCGCGCATTGCTTCTACTAACGCCTGGGCATAAGGGATGACCCGCATCTTGCCGTCGCGGCGGATGCGCTCCCGCATTTCTCGCTCGGCCTCAATATCGGCCTGGGTGGTCTTCATGGGGGCATAGACGTCGGTCTCCAGTTCCTTGGAGTCAGGCTCCGGCGAGGCCAGGGCGAAGGTCATGGCTGCCTCCATCTTCGCCTGCACCTGCCGGTCTAGCGATTCGTACTCGTCATCGCCCAGCCAATGGAGGAGTTCCAGGTTCTTCTTGAGGACGGTGATGGGGTCTCGCGCCTTCCACTCGGCTTCTTCTTCGCGGGTGCGGTAGGCGCGGGGGTCGGAATGGGAATGGCCGTACCAGCGGTAGGTCTTCGCTTCAATGAGGGTCGGCCCTCCGCCGCTGCGGGCGCGGTCTGTCGCCTGGGAGACGGCGGCACGCACCGCGATAACGTCCATCCCGTCCACCACCTGGCCGGGGATGCCGTAGGCGCAGGCGCGGTCGGCGGCGTCGGGAAGTTTGCTCGCTTTCTTCCAGGGGACGGACATGGCGTACTGGTTGTTCTCAATGACGAAGACCACGGGGAGGTTCCACAGGCTCGCCATGTTCAGCGATTCGTGGAAATTGCCTGAGTTCACCGCGCCTTCGCCGAAGAAGCAGAGAACGACCCGGTCGGTGTTCTGGAGTTTCTGGGCCAGGGCCGCCCCCACCGCTACGGGGATATTGCCCGCCACGATGCCTGTGGCGCCCAGGTTGCCGTGGGCCACGTCGGCGATGTGCATGGAGCCGCCCTTGCCCTTGCAGTAGCCGCCCGACTTGCCCAGGACCTCGGCCATCATCTGGTTGAAGTGCTCTTGTTGGGCTGCGGAGGTCTTGGCGGCCTTGTCGCCGTGGGCGTGGGCGTGGCCGTGGCCGCGGTGGGTGCTGGTGATGAGGTCGTCGTCTCGCAGGGCCGCGACGGCCCCTACTGCCACCGCCTCCTGACCGGCGTAGAGGTGGGAAGCGCCCTTGAGGACGGCCTTGCCCAGGAGTTCCGCGATATTGTTTTCTAAGGCGCGGATCTCCTTCACCTGCCGCAGATAGGTCATCAATTGGTCTTTGGTCAGCGCCTGCTCCTCAATCAGCGCAGAGACCTGCTCGGCGGTCGCTTGCCTTATCATGTCCATGTCGGGTTACCTCTCAATAATGTGCGTCAAAAAGAACGATCCTCTTGCTCTGCTGACATTATACGGGCGTCTATGGCGAGTTTGCAACGCCTTTTCGCCATTGATCTGCCAACGGTCTGCCACTAATCCCCCTATGCCGAAGGCATCCGTTGACCCCTATCCGCTTTTCGCCACTCTGGGTTTCTCTGCAGCGCATCGTACCGGCAGCGCACCAGGCGAGATAGGGGCTCGTCAGGCCGGATGCCGCAGAGGGCTTGCATCGTTGGCTCCAACCCATCCCGCGCCAGCCGTGCCTGGAGTTCTACGGCATGTTCATCATCTTTATCGTCGTAGGTGAGACCGGCGGCGATGCCCCAGGCCAACCCGGCGGGCACTATGTTGTGCTTCTCGGCCAGACGGGCCGCGCCCACCAGCCGGTCACCAGGAGCGAGTTTTCGGATGGGGTCGCGGGCCAGGCGGCTAACAGGGTCGGCCAGGGCCCGGTTGGCGAAGCGGGCCAGCAAATCCTGAGTGTGCCCGGCCAGCGCGTCCACGGTGAAGCCGTGTTCAGTAGTGAGAGCGCGTCCCGCTTCACCGAGAGCCTGATTCAGAAGGGGGCGCACGTGGGGGTCCGTCAGGGCCTCGTAGCCATAGGTATAGCCGCGCCGGTAGCCCAGGTAGCCGAGGATGGCGTGGCCCGCGTTGTGGATGTACAGTTTGCGCTCCGTGTACGCGACGAAGGGGGTGACGGCCTCCATGCCCACGACGTCGGGGATGGCCCCGGCGAACGCCAGGCGATCCACCGGCAACACCTTGTAGGGTTCGGCCACGATGAGGGCAGGGTCAGCGGCGCGCTGCTCCGGCGTCGGCACGGGGGACATGCGGGCGATGACGGCGGGGACGAAGCCTACCTGTTCCTGCACCATAGGTCGCAGCCTCTCCGGCAGCGCCGCTTCAACGTAGCCCCGGAGAAGGTCGGGCGCGTCGTGGAGGTTCTCGCAGATGATGACGTTGAGGGGGGCGGTCTCGCCCTGTTCCCAGCGTCGGGCGAGACCGGCCGCGATGGGCCGGGCGATGGCGGCGAGGGCGCGGGCGCCGACGGCGGTAGCCAGGAGGCTTGCCCGTGCCACCTCGGCGGCGACTTGTTCCGGCTGCGTGCCGCTGACGGCGCGCACCGGGCCGATGGTCAGTTCTTCCGTCTTATCAATACCGGCCAGGCGCAGCGTGTAACTCCCCCGGCTTGCCAGGGCCTCTATCAGCGGTGCATCCACATCTACAAAAACCACGTCGTAGCCCGATTCGCTGAACAACTGGCCCAGGAACCCCCGCCCCACGCTCCCCGCGCCGAAGATAACCGCCGAAGGATGCTGTTGCATGATTGTGCTTCCACCTGAAAGCCAAACCTGACGGGCTGCGTCCATTATAACGGCCTTTGGTGGATTGCCAAAATGACGCGTTGACAGCCCGTGCCCTTTGCGTTATGATGAATATGTGCTTTGTGCCTTTCAGGGGCAATGGCCGGATGGACGCCGAAGGAGAAGATGAAATGAGCGTGGTGATTCCAGATGACATCCTGCAGGCGACAGGTATGTCGGTAGCCGAATTGACGCAGGAAATCGCTGTTCTGCTCTTTCAGAAAGAGAAATTGAGCATAGGTCAGGCCAGCCGTCTGGCAGGGATGAGCCGACTGCAATTCCAGCATCTCCTAGCCAGCCGTCAGATCCCGCTCCATTACGATGTAGCCGACTTTGAAGCAGACTTGCAGACGTTGCGGGAGATGGGCCGATTATGGCTGTGACTTTCCAGCAGGCGCTTTTCCCCGATCTGGTAGCCCAGTTCCCTTCCACCCGTTATCAGGGTAGCAAAGTGAAACTGGCCGACTGGATTTGGGAGCAGATAGCCGGATTAGACTTTACAACCTGCCTAGACGCATTTGGCGGCACGGGGGCGGTGGCTTATCGCCTGAAAGAGGCAGGGAAAGCCGTCACCTACAACGATTTGCTGCGATTCAACTATTATTTTGGTCTGGCCCTGGTTGAGAATAGCCGAGTTCGCCTGAGTCCAGAGGAAGTGAACTGGTTACTGGCTCCTCATGCAGAACTCACCTATCCCCATTTTGTTCAAGACACTTTTTCCGACATCTATTTCACCGATGATGAAAATGCCTGGATTGACCGGACGATCACGAATATCCGCCAACTGCGCGACCCCTACAAGTTCGCGTTGGCTTTCTTCGCTTTGTGCCAGGCGTGCATCATTAAGCGACCCTACAATCTGTTTCATCGCAGAAACCTGTATATCCGCTTTGCCGAAGTGGAAAGGACCTTTGGAAACAAGACA
>JADYZS010000231.1 GCA_020853075.1 Anaerolineae bacterium
GCCGAGAACCAACCCGACGAGGTGATCCGTTGGTACGACCGCCGCGAGCGGGGACAGCAGGCGTGGTCATGGTCGGGGCCACAAGATGGCCGGGTCGCAGAGGCTGTGGAGGGCGTTTATCCCGACCGGGCCATCGGCATTTGGAAGGAGATGGCCGAAAACCAAATTGCCCAGACCCAGACGAAAGCCTACGAGGTCGCGGCCCGCTACCTGCGCAAAGTGCAACGCCTCTTGGAGCAACTGGGGAGAGAAGAGGAATGGCGAAGTTACCTGGCCGAACTCAGGCAAGCCAACGCGCGCAAGCGGCGGCTCCTGGAAACCCTGGATAAGATGGCGGCTGGCCGGATTATTGACGGAAGGTGAAGATGTTTCTCGTTTCGCGCCTGCGGTTGACGCTCACGCTTGCGCACGCTATAATCCGTTTGAGATCGATGCCGGGGGAGGCTCCATGCTATTACATCGTGGCAAACTCTACGAGACGCGGAGCGAGATTGAAGAGGAGATAGAGCACCAACGCCAACTTCTGCGCCAGGCGACGGGGAACTTGCGTTTCGTCCAGAACCGGATGGCTTCGTTGGGCGTGGCGTCGCCCCTGGCCTTGCCGTTGCACAACGAGGCCGAGGAAATGGAACGCCGCCGCACCGAGGCGTTGCAAGTCATCCGGGAGTTGGAACAGCAGGTGGCTATGCTCCACGCCACGCCGCGGGCCATTGCCACGCCCGCAGGCGCCGCATCGCCTGAGCAGACCACGCCCAGGGTCACCTATCGCCTCCTCTACCGCACTATCCCTACGGCGGTGATGCACCTCTATTCTCGTGAGCAATTGCCCCTCGTCGCGTTCAGGGCGGCGAATCGCACGTCTGCTCCTTGTGCGCTGGTGGTCACCTCTCAGATTGAGCAATACTCGTTTAGCCGCAGCGATACTCTCTATCTTTCGTCAGGTGCACAGGGTACAGTCGCCCAGTTGCCCGTGCTCAGGCTAGATGAGATACGGCGCATCCAGGAATTGACGCGCGGCGTCCTCCACCTGCGGGCTACTTACATCGTCAACGGCCAGGAGGCTCTCCTCTGGGTGCAGGATGAGGACGTGCAGTTTCTGGCGCGGGATGTGATGACCTGGGCCATCGTGGTGGACGAGAGGAGAGCCCACGACCTTTCGCACCATATCGCGGCCTGGGTGCAGCCCAACGATCCTGCTATCGCCGACCTGGCGCGCGCGGCCAAGGATTACCTGCCGCGAGGCATGGAGTTCGGCTATTGGGAGATGCCACGCGACCACGCAGAAAACGTCCGCCAGCAGGTGCAAGCCATCTTTGCGGCGATTCAGGCGCGCTCCTTGGAGTTCATCCACGCGCCGGTAGCCTTCGGCTTGCGGGAGACTGAGATACACCAGACGGTACATCTTCCTGCGTTCTCGCTGGCCCATCGCCAGGCGAACTGCATTGACTTCGTGGTTCTCTATGCCAGCCTGATGGAGCGGGTGGGGCTCCATCCGGCTATCTTGATCGTCCCCGGCCACGCGCTGGTGGGCTGGGAGACCTGGCCGGATTCCGGCCAATACGAGTTTCTGGAGACAACCTGGAGCCGCGCCAGTTACACCTTTGATGCAGCCCTGGCTCAGGGCAACAAGACCTACTACCAGTTCCGGGCTTTTCTGGGGCGCCCCATCTTTGACCCGCGCGGGTTTGCTTTGCTCCATGATCTGCGTCGCCTGCGGGCGCAAGGCGTTACGCCGATGGCATGATCCTTACGTTTTACGCTTTACACTTTTTCCGCCCCAAGCCACTTCTGCACTTCATCCTCAATGGCTGTTACCGGCGTCTCCTCCATATCGTACCAACGGATGCCGGGATCTTCTCGCCGAAACCAATTAGCCTGCTGGCGCACGAAACGCCGCGTCGCCTTGCGGATGGCCGCTACCGCTTCGTTCAGGGTGCAGTGCCCCAATAGATGTTCCCCGATCTGCCGGTAGCCTACGCCCGTCAGCGCGGGCAGGTTCAGCGCATATCCTCGCGCCATGAGGTCGCGCACCTCCGCTACCAGGCCCGCGTCCAGCATCTCATCTATGCGGCGATCAATCCTCCGGTAGAGAATCGGGCGCGGGCGCGTCAATCCCAGTTTCAGGATGCGGTAGGGCGGCGGTTGGCGCACCTGGCGCTCCGATGCTGTGCCGCCCGTCGTCAGGCACACCTCCAGCGCGCGGATGACGCGGCGCACGTTGCGCGCGTCTATGCGCGCCGCGGCTACCGGATCAAGTTGCCGCAGCCTCTCGTGCAGAGCCGCGGCTCCCTCTCGCTTCGCTTCCGCCTCCAATTCGCTTCGCAACGCCGTGTTGGGGGGAACGCGCGGGATGAGAAGCCCCTCGGTGACCGCGCGCACGTAGAGGCCGCTGCCGCCTACCAGCAGCGGCAGACGACCGCGACGATGTACGTCCGCAATCGCAGCGTAGGCAAGAGCCTGGTATTCAGCCAGTGTCAGGACTTGATCGGGGTTCACCACATCTAGTAGATGGTGGGGGACGCGGGCGCGCTCGGCGGGCGTCGGCTTGGCGGTGCCGATGTCCATCCCGCGATAGACCTGGCGCGAGTCCGCCGAGACGATTTCGCCTTGCAGTCGCCCGGCCAGGTGGAGAGCAACAGCGCTCTTGCCAACGGCTGTAGGCCCGACGATGGCGACCAAAGGAGGCAGTGCCATCGTTAGCGATTCACCAACCGCAGGGGCGATGGCGCGCTCAGGCTGGCCGCGATTCCCTGCATCTCACCGGGCGAGAGGCCGGATTGCCAGAAAAAGACGCGGATGCCGTTCTTTCCTACGAACTCGGCTGCACCATCTTCGCGCAACCAATCCAGCACAGCGTCTGCGTTCTGCGCTCCCATCTCGTTGTAGGGGCTCCACACCAGCCATAGTCGCCCCCGTTGCCGCGCGACGTTTTGTATCTCTGGCAACATCTTCGGCTCCCACAGAGTATGTTGGATGGATGGCGCGTAGATGCCGAGCACCTCTTCCATGTGTGGCACCAGAATGGCATCGTCAGCACCTGCATAGCGCACGACCAGCCGCACGGCCTCTCGCCACGATTCCTTAGGCCAGGCGTAATATGCTCTCGTCCGTGCCCCGATGAAGAAGAGGAGCACTATCGTGACGGCCAGCGCCAACGCAGGCTCAACGCGGCGGAACCGGGGAAAGATCATTTGGGCGGCATCTGCCACCGCGGTCCCGCCTTCCGCAACCAGGATCAGGTACACCGGCAGGATAGGTAAGACGAAGCGAGGTTCCAGGGGGATGCCGCGTTGCATGAAGGCGATGGCCGCGACAAGAGGCGGCACGATGAACCAGGTCGCGGAGAAAGCCGCAGCAGCGGGTTGGCGGCGGGCCAGGCGTACCAGACCGAGGAGCAGCAGGCCACCCATCAGCCAACCGAATCTGCCGGTCAGCAACAACTGTGCTCGCAGGCCGTAGAGGGTCGCGGGCAGACTGGCGAGGGAGGGGGCAGGCCAATCGGGTGCGGGCGCGAGGCCCAAGACCCGCTGCCCTGAAATCCAGGCGATGCCAAGCCAGGGCATCAAGGTCCAGGTAAAGATCGCCACGACCACACCTGCCAGGAAGCGCGCGATCAGGGTAAGGGCAAGCCGTGGCGTTGCGCGCAATTGCACGGCGCGCCCTGCGACCAGGAGCGCGACAGGAACTACGAAAAGTGCCGCGAAGTAGTGGGTGTTGAATGCTCCGATGGTCGCGAGGGCGTAGCCCCACCAGGCAAGCCGGTTGTTCTCTGTAATGCCGCGCCACGCGCAATAGAAAGCAATCAGTTCTAGAAAACAGAAAAGGGCGTAGGGCCTCGCTTCTTGAGAATACTGGATATGGAGGGGGAACAAGGCCAAGAGAGCCGCAGCAATGAGGCCCGTTGTCGCGCTGCGGCTGAGGGTTCGGCCTGTGACGTAGAGGAGCGGAACCGTGAGGATGCCGAACCAGGCTGCGTGGAAACGTAAGGCGTATTCGCTCAGGCCCAGACCGAGCAGTAGCATCTGCACCAGGTAACCCAGGGGAACACCGGAGTAGAAAGCCAATTGCCAAAAGAAGAGAGGGATGCCAAGTTGGGCCACGGAAACCTGGGTAATCTCGTCCAACCAAAGGCTCTTGGTATGGAGAGGGCCCAGGCGAGACAGGGCTGCCGTGAGAATGATGAGGAAAACGAGAGAGCGCACGACCTTGCCGGACAACGCGCGATGGGGAGTTAGCATCGGGATTACACTCATCCCTCTACGGCATCTGTCAGGAGCCGGACGCGGCTGCGGCCACCCGTCAAATCTACCGCGACAACGTCTATGCGCCAGGGGCCCTGCCAATCTCGCGATTGCACAACGGCCTCAGCCAAAGCCCGCAGGCGAGCCTGCTTGCTCTCGTTGACCGATTCTTCGGGCGAGCCAAAGGCGAGGCTGCGGCGCGTTCGCACCTCCACGATCACGAGGGTGGCCCCATCTTGGGCCACAATGTCCACCTCACCTTGCGCGCAGCGCCAGTTGCGAGCCAGGATGGTGTAGCCCTGAGTCCGCAGGTAGGCTGCGACCAGTTCCTCTCCCCTGGCTCCAATGCTCCGGCGAGATGGTGTCACGCTCCTACCTCCGGCCACTGGCTCGTTTCTACCTGGTCAGACAGCAGGGCCGCTACCGGCGCGAAAGTGCGGCGATGCTGGTCGCTGACGCCAAGCCGCTGCAAGGCAGCAGAATGTGACTCTGTGCCGTAACCCTTGTGACGCGCGAAGCCATATCCCGGCAGACGACCATCCAGATCGCGCAAGATGCGGTCACGCGTTACCTTAGCGATGATAGAGGCAGCGGCAATGCTGTAACTGAGGGCGTCACCGTGGACGATGGATTGCTGAGGGAGCGTGACTTCCGGCAGGCGCACGTAATCCAGCAGGAGTCCGTCGGGGAGAGGGGCCAGTTGTGCCAGCGCGCGCTGCATCGCCAGGCGGGTCGCGCGGGCGATGCCGAGGGCATCAATCTCCTGGGCTTCAGCCTGTCCAACGCCAATGGCGATGGCCGACTCGCATACTTCGGCGTACATCCTCTCGCGTTGGCGGAGAGTGAGCTGCTTGGAGTCGCGCAGCCCTTGTAGAAAGGGAAGACGGTCAGGGGATGGTCGGGGGAGGATGACCGCGCTCGCTACCACAGGCCCTGCCCAGGCGCCGCGGCCGGCCTCATCCAACCCGGCCAGAAGCCGGAGACCGCGCGCCCAGAGGTCTTCCTCTGCTGACCAGGTGGGCTCGGCTCGGTACACCGCTGTCACTCCATACAACAAGAGGCACAGGGGCTACCCCCTGTACCCGTGGTTCTCGCGAGCCTCAGACAAGACACTCCAACTCAAGGCGCTGCGGCGAGGTCTTTAGTATTCCAGGCGTTCCTTGAGACGGGCGGCCTTGCCGCGCCTGCTCCGCAGGTAGTAGAGTTGGGCGCGTCGCACTCTAGCACGGCGGACCACCTCAACCCGCTCTAGCCGGGGTGATTGTAGCAGAAAGGTGCGCTCCACACCTACTCCATGGGCGGCGATGCGGCGCACCGTGAAATTAGCGCTCTGCCCACCACTCCGCTTGCGCATGACGACGCCTTCAAAAATCTGCACACGCTCCCGGTTCCCTTCAACAATGCGGTTGTGCACGCGCACGGTATCGCCGGGCCTTAAGTCGGGGACGTTGGGGTTAGGTTCCCGGCTCTCTACCGATTGCATCAATATATTGCTCATGGATTCACCTGCGTAGGACATTATTTCACAACGACGTTTTATTATAGCACAGGGCCAGAGGGGGAGCAAATTTTTTACTCCCGTTCGTGTAGCCGTCAGTTGGAACCCAGAAAACTCTGCGCTATAATCTCTGCGTGTATGGATTGAGCTCATGGCTGTAAGGAGAAGGTGATAAGGTTATGGCCGGAATCACACTGACGTCTGCTGCCTTGGCCGCGCTGCCACTGGCTACCCTCGGTTTGCTGGCCGATACCGAGGTATGCGTCTTGCCGGAGCGTGTCGCCATCGTCGGGCTCGCTGGCGGTGCGCGCGAGGCCCTCGCTCAGGCCGGTAGCGGGCTGATGGCGTCTTTGGACGACGGCGAGGAACTGACCTTGATTGTGCGAGAAGGTGATCTGGCCCGGCTGCAATCGTTGTGGCCGGAGGCTCAGACAGAGGCGCACTACCGTCTGGTCAAGTTGGTAGCGACTCTACCTTGGAATACTGTGGGCTACGGTGCAGCGATTGCCGCTGCCCTGGCCGAGGCAAAGATCAGCGTTGGCTTCCTGTCTGGCTACACCACAGACTATCTGTTGGTGCGCCAGGCCGATCTGGAGACGGCTTGTGCGGCACTTGCTGGCCTGGTTAGAGAAGCGGGACGGCGCATCGTTTGACCGCAGCCCTAGAGGATGCTATACTGCCTGTGGAAACCGTTTTCACTTACCGCGCCATGAGGCAACACGATGGCCCTCGACCAGGTAACGATGGGCAGCCGTATGCAGACCGAAGGTTACAAACTGACGCGGCCCCGCCGTGCTGTGCTCCAGGTGCTGGCCGATAGCGGCGAGCATCTGAGCCCTGCGGAGGTGTATGCCCGTGGCAAAGCAATCTATCCCCGCTTAGGTCTCGTGACCGTCTATCGCACTCTGGAAATCCTGGCCGATCTGGGGTTGGTCAAGCGAGTCCATCTTGATGATGGCTGCCATACTTACGCAGCCAGTGCCGTCGGCCACAACCATCACATGGTCTGCACCCTCTGCGGCGCGGTGGTGAATTTTGAGGGTGGGGAGGACCTCTCTGCCCTCGTGCGCCGCCTAACGGAGCATACCGGATACCGCATCAATGATCACTGGTTGGAACTCTTCGGCACCTGCCCGGCGTGCCAGACTACGCGTAGCGAACGCCAGGGTTGATTTCAATCCGGCAGCGGAAGCGTGAAGAGGAAGATTGCCCCCTTGCCCTCGGTGCTGC
Organism: Anaerolineae bacterium; assembly: GCA_020853075.1. Taxonomy (GTDB): domain Bacteria; phylum Chloroflexota; class Anaerolineae; order JADYZS01; family JADYZS01; genus JADYZS01. Next base: position 6,970 of record JADYZS010000231.1, read on the forward strand.
GTGCCCAGATGTGACCGCCATGGGCTTCCACGATGTGCTTCGCGATGGCGAGCCCCAGGCCGGTACCGCTCGTTTCCACGTCGGTGCGAGCCCGTGCCCGGTCTGCTTTGTAGAAGCGTTCAAAGATGCGCGGCAAATCCTGGGCTGAGATGCCGATGCCTGTGTCCTCTACGACGAAAAGAGCCCAGTTTCCTTCATCTATCGTTGGAGATAACATCGGCGTCACGTAACTCGCCAGGGGTGGGGCAACCACTGGCGCGCCCGCGTCGTCCCAGGTAGGCTCAAACCGATGTTCCTCTAACTCCTCCACGTCGGAGCCCTTCACCTTCATACCGTAGGTATGCACTCGCACCTCGCCGCCAGTGGGTGTGAATTTGATGGCGTTGTGCAGCAGGTTGTTGAGGACTTTGACTACCTGTTCCTGATCGGCCAGGACGCTCAAGTTGGCAGGAACCGTCTGCACGAGGCGTAACCCCTTGCGTTCCGCCTGCGGCGCGGCTCCGGAAACCGCTGGCGTGACGAGAGCAACCACCAGCGTTGGTACCAATTTGAAGAGAGCCTTGCCCGACTCAATCTGCGAGAGGTCCAAGAGTTCCTGTGAGAGTTGCGCCAGGCCATCCACCTGGGTTGCGATCTGCTCCAGGAGCCGTTTCGCCATCTTCCTTTCGTGCAGCGCGCCATCACGCAGCGTATCCACCATCAATCGGATCGCGGTCAGTGGAGTACGCAGGTCGTGAGAGACGTTGGCAACGAGGTCGCGCCGGGCGCGGCCCAGCCTCTGCAATTCGGTGACGTCTTGCAGGGCAAGGACGACGCCCTGATTCGGCAGCGAACCGACGACCAAGGCGCGCCCGCGCACGATGCGCTCACCCAGGCTGGTCTGTCTCGTGACCGGGTGCGCGCTGGCGAGCGTCTCCACCACCACCTGGTGCAAATCATAATCGCGTAGTCCCTCAATGAGCGCGCGCCCGCGCACCGTGCCCGGCGGCACCGAGAAGAACGACTCTGCCGCAGCGTTCCACCAGACGATCCGCCGCGCGCTGTCCAGCAGGATGAGCCCTTCGTTCACCGCTGCACCCAACGCTTCCATCCGCGCGAGGGCAACGTCGCGCTCCGAACGCAGCCGCTCCTCGGCCTGGGTCAGACGCGCCAGTTCTCGCTGCAATTCCTGAACCGTTGCCGTGGCACGCCGGGACAGAGTATAGTGCAGGGCCGCGACTACGATGGCTGCAATGACCAGAAGCCAACCCCAAGGACTCATTCAGGGCCTCTCAACCTTCAAAGCGGTAGCCGATTCCCCGCACCGTCTGGATGCGCTCCGGGTTGGAAGGATCGGCCTCTATCTTCTCCCGCAGCCAGCGGACGTGCACGTCCACGGTGCGGGTGTCACCGTAGTAGTCAAATCCCCAAACGCGAGTCAGGAGAAGATCGCGCGAGAGAACCGCGCCCTTGTTGCGCACCAATTCTGCCAGAAGGCTGAACTCCTTCGGGCTCAACAGTAATTCGGAGTTACCCAACACGGCCCGGCGGCTGATGAGGTCCAGGCTCAGGTTCCCCGCACTCAATTTGTCGCTCACAGTGGTAGATGGGGCGCGGCGCAAAGCAGCGCGCACGCGTGCTAGTAGTTCGCCTAGGCTGAAGGGCTTGGTCACGTAATCGTCTGCGCCGGCATCCAGCCCC
>JADYZS010000232.1 GCA_020853075.1 Anaerolineae bacterium
CGCGGCGTGTTCCTGGCCGGGCGCGAGGCGATTCTGCACCATCATGCCCACAATGCCCTCACCCTTCCCTCTCCCAATTTTGGGAGAGGGAAGGGGCCAGGGGATGGGTGAGGGCTGGTCGCCTCCCCATAATCGCCGCCGCCATTCCCACGTAGAGCCAAAAGAGGGCTGCCATGTGGGGATAGACCAGGTTGAAGAGGTAGTGGTCTCCGAGGCCGCCGCCCAGGACGCCGACAACCGCGCTGCTCAACCCCAACAGGATAGCCTCGCGCTGCGGCCCTAATCCGCCGCGCAGCCACCTGCGCGCCAACAGCAGGAAATAGGCCGACATTGTCACCAAGAAGACGGCCAGCCCCACCAGCCCCATCTGCTCGGCCATGAGGAGATAGACGTTGGAGACGCCGACGTAGGTATCAATGTCGGGCGTGCCGGTGAAGCCGACGCCGAACCAGGGATAACGCCCGATGAGGATAAAGGCGTCTCTGAATTCGCCGACGCGCATCTGCATGGCCCGATCCCGCAGGCCCACCCCCTCAATGAAATGTGATACATATTCCTGCGCCGGTGGCAAGAACATCAGGAGCGCGCCGGCAAAGATAAGCACCACCAGGAGCCGCCGGTATTTGACGGCGGCCAGGAAGAGCAAGGCTAAGGCCAGTCCCGCCATAGAGCCGCGCGAGTAGGTGAGGTAGAGGGCCAGGCCCGCGCTTGCCAGCGTCGCCGCCACGAGGAGCCGCGGCAGGATCGGTTTATGGACGAATATCTGCGCCGCAGCCAGCGTGCCGATGAAGATCAGCAGGCCGCCGAGGACATTGGGGTCCACCGATGTACCGATGGCGCGCATGGGGTTAGCAGGGTCATCCTCAATGTAGCGTAGGACGTTGCCGGTCGGGTAGCCGAAGCGACCCAGGGAGGAAAGGATGCGATTACCCAACGCGTCCGGGATGACGTAGAGGACAATGGCGACGAGCGACGCGCCGAAGCCCGCGAGGAGGATCACGCGCACCAGCCAGGTCAGGTTGTCTTCTTCTTGTGCGAAGTCCACAGCCACAAAGAAGAGAAGGATGCTGAGGACGATCTCGGCGAAGCGGCGCAGCGTGGTAGAGGTCGGGTTGGCGTGAGACATCCCCGCGGCGAAAGCGAAGAGGGCCATGGCGAGAAAGGCCATGACGAATAGCCCCAACGATGAGCCGGCGAGCCGACGTTGACGGCCTGTGACGATCCGCATCGCCCACACGAGATAGATCGCCACGAGCGCCAGGTCAAGGAAAGTGGGAGTGACGCCGATCTTGAAAGGAAGTGTAGCAAAGGGGAGGAGCATCGCGATGCCGATAAAGACCGCGAACCCCCAGCGGAGGCTGCGTAGCATCAGAAGGCCCGCGGCCAGCCCCACTGCCCCGGCGAAGGCAAAGAGCGGCCCCAGGAGCGCGGTATAGACGCCCACGACCAGCGCGGCGGTGGCGCAGAGCGCGGCCACCGTCAGGGCGCCGATGCGCCGGTCAGGGTGCAGAACGAGAGATTGCAGACGAGAAAGTGCAGGCGTCACGATTACATCCTATTCCTCTATGCTGTACAAAGTCAAGTACTGGGCGGGAGCAGCGGCTTCTTGCACAGAAAGCCAGATTCCTACCGGGAAAGAATAGACTCCTACCTCGGCCCGCGCCATTTTATCTAATGCCGCCGCCGGAATATGGTACGCATCGGCCACTAACCGTCCGGGCGGCCAGCGGTCGGTGCTGAAGCGCCCCGCGCCGGGCGACCGTTTCCACTCCCAGACCAGGTTGCCATCCCTGTCTATGAGACGGAGTACGGTTCTCAAATCGTTCCGGGTCGGTTGTCCCAGTCGCCAATATAGGGTGAGCCGCGTGGACGGCGTCTGCGGGGTGCCGGTTCTGTCTCCCCAACGCAGGGCTACCAGTTCCAGGTCATTGCCGAACGTCCGCCCCACCGACGATGCCTGCGCGATCTCTTGTGAATCTGGCGGCGCGGGCGGGGTAAAGGGCCGCACGATTCCCGCATACAGTGCAGCGGCGGCCACCAATGCCATCAGCCCTGTGAACCCGCCGACGAGCCAACCTTGCCGCCCGGCAGGGAACCAGGCGGCCAGCCCGGCCACTAAAAGAAGAGCCATCGGTGCGAGGGCCGGAAAGAGGAGCCGCCCCTGATCGGTGCCGAGGGCAACGCGACTGTACGACACCGTCCAGAGAATGACCAGCGCGGGCGAGCCCAGCAATACCAACCTGTCGGCCAGCGATACGTACAAAGGGATGTACCGGCCATTGCGCCGTGCCAGATGCCACCAGCGCAGCCACCCTATTATAGCCGCAACGGCCAGGATAATCCAGATGGCGTAGAGGGGGGCAGGCAGAGCCAGGTGGCCGGCGCCGCCGAACTTGCCCCAGAAGGAGTAGAACCAGCCGCGCGCCAGTTGGAGGAGATCGCCCCATCCCAGGGGCCCTTGCCGTTGATCCACCGTCGCCAGCACCACCGGCCAGCCGAGGAAGTCGCCGTAAAGCCGCCAGTTGCGCCAGAGCCACGACGAGGCGACTGCGACAGCTGGCACGCCCGCGAGGGCGACGCGCGTCAGGGCGCGCCGCCAGCCGCTATGGCTCCGCCACTCGCGGGCGAAGATTGCCAGCCCGATCACCGGCCAGAGCGCGCCGGTGCTGGCCTTGGTGAGCAGGCCGAGGCCCATGAAGAGCCCCGCCAGAATAGCATCCCGCGGACGCCTGCTCCGCAGGGCAGCCCACAGCGCCAACGTCGCGAACGTGGCCGCGGGGACGTCGTTGTTCACCGACCCGCCGACAAAGAGGGTCTCCGACAGGAAGGCGACGAAGGCCGCCGCGGCCAGGTGCATACTGTACCAATTGGGCCAGATCGCCCGGCCCAGGGCGTAGGTCGCCGCGGTCAGGATGACGCCGCAGAGCACCGACAGCAGGCGGGCCAGGTGCATCGCCAGCGCGCCGCCGCGCCAGGGCCAATCCTCCAGCGAAGTGTGGACAAAGAAGTTAGGCGCGGCGGCCTCCGCCGTCACGCCGACGTCCGGGTTAGAACGAAGGAAGGTGAAGTCCAACCCCGTCCAGCGGGCCAAGAGGGCGGCGGTCAGGTAATAGAGCGGCGGGTGCTTCCCCTGCGTCATCTCGGAGCCTACCGGCAGGCGCGCCTCGCGGCCAATGAAGGAGATGTAAGCATAGTGGACGGCCTCGTCGGGCGCTTCGCCCAACGGGTTGAGCGCACTGTAAGCAAGGCCGAGGACGAGGCGGGCGGCCAGCAACAGCAGAAGGGCCGTGCGAACCGCCTTTGCGGAGGTATCTCTTGCCGGTGTCATAGTATCTGCTGCTCTACCAATGATTTCCTGTCAGCGGATGTGCTACGCACGTAGCGGAATAGCGGATGATTCCTATGCAGCAGCGCGTATCCGCTCATCCGCCACGCCGAAGGCAATCCGCTGACCATTTGATCCTACCCATCTCTAGCGTATCATGACCTCGCCGAGATCCACCCGGCCATCCGGCGACGGCGGATCAATGGTGAGGTTGCGCAACGGTTCCGCCTGGTAGAGCCCGGCCTTCAGACGATACACACCTCTTTCGTCAGGAGGCAGCGGCAGACGGTGACGGTCGGCAACCACCTCGCCGGGCCGCCAGCGGGTCGTGGGGGTGAAGCCGCCTACCGGGTCGCCATCGTGCTGGGCGACGACCTGCCCTTCCTCTCCCACCAAATGCACGAAAGCTTTGTAGTTCGTCGCCACCTCGCGCAAGGCGAACCAATAAAGCGTCACGTCCAGGGCATCCTGCCCCCGCGCATGCACCGTGTCGTAGCCGGTCAGGAGCGCCACGTCCTCCAGCGCGGCCTGCATCTGAATGGGTTGCCGGGTGCGCTGGCCGAGGCCGTTGAGACCCAGGAGGAGCGTCACGACGAGAAGGAGGACGGCAGCCGCCGACAGTCCCCGCCCGGCGCGGCGTCTCCACCAGGCTAAGGTGATCCATAAAATGGTAGCGAGCGCGGACAGAGCAGTGCCCGCCGTGCGCGCGGGCGTCGGGCCAAAGCGAATGTTCACGCGGTGAGACCCCGTCGGTGCGTCCGCGGTGACCAGCCCCAACTCGCCTGTGGGGTACGTCCGCACAGGACGCCCATCTATCTCTGTCATCCAGCCCGGCAGGTGGAACTGGTGCAGGCGTACAGGTATTGGCGTCGCGGTTTCAATCTCCAGATCGTAGCGAGCGTAACCGATTTGCGTCAGGCGCACGGTAGGCCGCGCGGCGGGCGCGGGCCCATCAGTTGCGCCCTCTCGCGCCCGCCCCAAGGCCCACCGCTGCTCCGTCACCGTCAGCGGCAGAAACTCTCCCGTCCACGTCGCGCCCACCTGACCGGCCTCTGCGTCCTCTCGCCACATGCGGTCGGGAGCCCACGCCTCCGCGTCGGGTAGATCCAGTCGCTGCACGGGGATGGTCGGCAGCGGCACGACGAGCAAGGCCAGGGCCGCGACACCTAGCAGGGCGCGTCTTCCTCGCGGGGGAAGGAGGGTCGGGAGCGCGCCTGCCAGGGTTATAAAACCGACGGCTGCCAGGGTCAGGAAGCGCCAGGGGTATTGCAGGTGGCCCAGCACTGGCGTCAGTGGCTTCCAGATGGGTAACGAGGGTGTCGTCATCATGAAAACGGAAATGACGGTCAGGAGGAGGCCGAAGGCCAGGATCGGCTTGAGAGAGTTGGATCGCCCCTCACCTCTCCCTGACAAGGGTAGGTATCTCTGTGAGTGACCTGCTGCAAGAGTCTGATCGCCCCTCTCCCCCGCGTGCCTTGTCGGCTTGCGCCGACTAGGTGCAAGCGACGGGACGCTTCGCGGCCTACCCTCTC
>JADYZS010000233.1 GCA_020853075.1 Anaerolineae bacterium
CCCGGCTCGTTCAGAGGCCCGATCTGCACCGCCTTCACCTTGTCGCGGATGCCGTAAGTATAGACAGGGTAGTACAGGAGGAGCGCGGGCACTTCCTCAGCAAATATCTGCTGAAATTGCACGTACAACTCGCGCCGCTCCTCGCGGTTGGTGAGGCCGCGCGCCTGCTCAATCAGTTCGTCGGCGCGGCGGTTGTTCCAGCCTGCGTAGTTCTGGCCGCTGTTGCTCTGGGTGGAATGCCAGAGGGGATAAGGGTCAGGGTCGCCGGGGAGTTCCCAATGCAGCAACATGGCGTCGTAGTTGCGGGGAACGAGGAAGTCGCTCACCAGCCCGGCGAAAGTGACCGGCTGCGGCACCGCGCGCACGCCGATCTTGGCCCACGCCTGGGCCATGAACTCTGCCTCGCCGGGATTGGGCGGGAGATCATTGCTCAACAGGACGAACTCTAACGCCCTGCCGCCCCGGTCTCGCACCCCATCGCCATTTGTATCTCGCCAGCCCGCCGCATCCAGGAGGGCGTTGGCCGTTTTCAGGTCAAAGTCATACTGTGATACCTGTTCGTCGTAGGCCCAGGTCCTCGGCAGCATCGGGCTATGGGCAACAATCCCCTGGCCTGCCAGCACCGTATCTATCAATCGCTGCCGGTCTAAAGCATAGAGAAGGGCCTGGCGCACCGCCTTATCCTGGAAGAACGGTGCGTTGGGGCTGTTCAGATTCAGCAGGACCATCGTGTAGCCCGCCAGCGGCGCGGAATAAAGGGTCAGGTCGTCCAACGAAGAGGCAGTTGCCACGTCGTCCGGCGCGACCTGGCCCAGGCCGTCAATGAGTTTTTCTTCAAAGGCTGGCAACAGGCTGCGATGGTCGGGAAAGAAGCGAAACTCCAGGCCGGTCAGGTAAGGGGTGCGGCCCCGCCAATAGGGGTTGGGCTCCAGGCGCACTCGTTCGGCGCTCACCTCTGCGACGCGGAAAGGCCCTGTGCCGATGGGCTGGGCGTTCAGTTGCGATTCTCCTAGCAGCGCCGCGGGCACTTTGGCCCAGAGGTGGGCGGGGAGGAGACCGAGTGTCGTATAATCCAGGAAGGGAGCGAAAGGCTCTACCAGCGTGAAAGCGACGGTGTGAGCGTCAACCTTCTCCACCGTCACGGTGCGCCACAGGTTGGCAAGATCCGGGAGGCCGGGGAACTCCGAGTCTTTCAACGCGCCGATGGTATAGAGAACGTCGTCGGCATCAAAGGGCGCGCCATCGTGCCAGAGGACGTCTTTCCGCAGGTAAAAGGTGTACTTCAGACCATCGGGGCTGATCTCCCACTGCTCTGCCAGGCGCGGAGCCACGTTGCCTTTCTCGTCCAGCGCGGTCAGTCCCTCAAAGATCAAGCGGCACAGGTCGCGGTCGGCGTCGTTCAGTTGGCAGAGAAGAGGATTGATGGCCTGGGGACTGCCGGCCAACCCTTCTACGTAGGTTCCGCCAGTGGTGGGGACGACCTCGGTGGTGAAGTTATAGGCTGAATAGCCCAGTAGCCCGATGAGGAGCACAAGGCCCAGAAAGGCTATGAGGACCTGCCAACGCACGTAGCGGCCCAAGGGGACTCACTTGGTCAGGATTACGCTGAGGAGCGCGAAGACAAAGAAAACAATGCTGAGGCCAATGGTGGCATTGAACAGCGTGCGCTCCATGCCCCGGCGTGTCTTATAGACGGCGGAATCGGAGCCAAAGACGCCGCCCAGGCTGCTTCCCTTTGCCTGCAAGAGCACAATGGCAATGAGCGCAATCGCCAGGATAATCTGCGCGATGTAGAGGTAGGTAATCAAACTGCAATCCTCCGCTAAAAGTCGGGGAGATTATACCACGCCTGGATAGAGGGAGCAAACTGGCCTAGAGGTCTTGGAGACCTTTAGGGTTCATGATACACTATTCACAATCATTCTCGCCCAGGAGGTAGGCCGATGGCCGCCAACGACCCCCGCGCCATGATCAACGCCCTCTTGAAGCCCTGGAACGATGCCGTAGAGAACCCGGCCACCGCCCAGCAAGAGGGACTGCACCGTCTCCTGAAGATTTACGGCCAAACCGATTACGGGAAGGAGCGCGGTGCAAACGCCATCGCGACGGTCGCCGACTACCGCCGCGCCTTCCCCGTCGCCACCTACGAGAATTACAAACCGATCCTACAACGGGTCATGGCAGGCGAGGTGGGCCTCCTCCTCACCGAAGAGCCTGTGGGCTGGGCCATCACCCGCGGCACGACGAAGGGTGAATCCAAGTTCATCCCGATGACGCCGACGGACTTGCGGATGCGCATCAGCGCCGGGCGGGCGATGATGAACTACGTCGTCAGCACAGGCCGGTTTGACTTGTTCGCCGGCGCCAACCTGAACTTGAACTTCCCCTCGCGAGTGGGCACGGTGCGCATGGGGGAGCGTGAAGTCGCCTACGGTTACAGTTCCGGAATTTATACGAAGTACGTATCGGCCACTACGCCGATCCGCTCCGTGCCCTCCCAGGATGAGATAGACGCGCTGGGCGGAGGCAAAACGATCCGCGATTGGGAAGCGCGGTTTGAGTTAGCCTACGAGAAGTGCAAGAACGAAAACGTGACTCTGGTAGGCGGTGTCGCGCCGACGGCGGTGCAGTTTGGCCGCTACCTGCGCCGGACGCACGGCGTCTATCCCAAGGACCTGTGGCGCACGCAGATCGTGACGCTGGGGAGCGTGCCCGGCATCAACACGCGCTACCAGCCCGCCCTCGTCGCGCTCTACGGCCCCGTCGCCATCCGCGAAATCTACGGCGCGACGGAGGGGATGTTCGGCCAGCAGCGCGACGAGCGGCGAGCCTGGGTTCCGAATTACGACCTCTTCTTTTTTGAGGTGGAAACCCGATCAGGTGTGAAAATGCTGCACGAGATGCGCCCCGGCGAGATAGGGAGCCTGGTCGTTTCCACGCCGATCTTGCCACGCTATAAGATCGGTGATCTCATTCGGGCCTTTCAGCCACCCTACTTCCGTTGCATCGGGCGCGACCAGTGGTGGACGCCTCTGCGCTACATGTGGGATGAGTTCATGACTTTTAACCTGGGCCGGCTATAAGGCCGGGCGCAGGCTGCCGAAGTCATCAGCGGCGTCTCAGGAAGCCGCCGAGCAAAATAGCCGCGCCGATGGCGATGAGGATCAGCGGCCAGATCAAGTCCCAGCCTGTGGTGTTGCCCAGGCCAATGGCAAGCAAGATGAAGGCGAATATGATACTGCCGGTCACGGGACGCCGGTATTCCGGGATGAGGATGCGCACAACTACTTCCAGGAGCACAATGATGCCTGCTCCGATGAAGACGAGGGACCAGGCTTCCAAGGTGCTCAGGTTGGCCAGAAGGCCCATGTTCTCGCCGAGGAAGACGATGCCGGCCCAGATGAGGATGGCGGCCCACACGATCGCGCTGAGGGGATCGCGCCGCCACTTCTCCTCACGCTGCTTCTCGTCCTTCTCTTCTTCCTTTTCTTGCTTCTCTTCTTTTTCGTCGCGCCGTTGCTCAGACATGATGGCTGCTCCTTTGCTGAAGAGATGTGCTGTGCTCATCAGATTATACCACGCCTTTGCCGGCTTGTGAAGAAGCGCACAGCACCGACCATCGGTTAGAAACCGACGGCAATCCGCCAGGAAACCCGCTCTGCGGGTTTGACATAGGCAGCCGTCGGATTATATCCGATGGCGAGCCCATCTGCGTGAGAATGGCCCTGGAATTTAGGGAGACACCGTGATAGCTGTAGCCCTGGGACTGAGGACGCCAGCCGAGGCGCGAGACGCCCTGGCCGCGGCGGCACGCCTGGCCGACGTGGCCGAACTGCGTCTGGATTACTTCCAGGAACCTTACGACCTGGCATCGCTCCTGGTAGAGCGCCCCTGCCCGGTGATCGTCACCAATCGCCCCGCGCGCGAGGGTGGCTATTACATAGGCGACGAGGCAACGCGCGTCCGGGCTTTGCAGGAAGCGTGCACGTTGGGTGCAGAGTCCGTGGACGTGGAGGGAGATAGTATCGGTCTCTTGCGTGCGGCTCTGGCGACCCACTCCCTGGTCCGGCCCTCCACCAAGATCATCGTCTCCCACCACGACTTTCGCGCCGTGCCGCCCGACCTGTGGGAAATCCATCAGAGGCTGCAAGCCCAGGGCGCGGACGTGGTGAAGGTGGCGGCGATGGCGCATCGCCTCGGTGATACCATTGCTATCCTGGACTTGCTGGCGCGGGCAGAGGTTCCGACCATCGCTATCGCCATGGGCGAGCACGGACTTATCAGCCGTGTGCTGGCCCTGCGTTATCCCGCCTGCTATCTGACCTACGCCGCGCCGGATAACGAGCGCAACACCGCGCCGGGGCAGGTCAGCGCCCGCACGATGCACGACGTATTTGAGGCAGAGCGCATCGGCCCGACCACGGCGGTCTATGGCACGTTGGGCCCCCACGGCGGCGACGCGGCGGAATGGCGGCGCATGACCGCTGCCTTGCGCGCCGCGGGGTTGGATGCAGTCTATGTGCCCTTGAAACTGGCCGCGGACGACGACCTGCGCAGTTGCCTGGAGGGGTTACGGCGCGTAGGGCTACGCGGCGCGCGGGTGGAGGAGCCGATCCAGGTGGAAGCCGCGCGGGCGGTGGAGAGGCTGGATGCTGCCGCGCGGCGGCGCGGGCGGGTGGATACGCTGTATTGGGAGGGGGAGATGTGGGTGGGGGAGTGGGTGGGAGGAGAGGATTGGGTCAGATTGTGGGTGAAATGAAGATCTGCGCTGTACTGTATGTAACAGGGGTTTTCCCCACCTATAATCGGTACCGTCCAGTCAAGAAGTACGCGAGGGGAAGGTAGAGTTCATCATTGATGCTCCTGACAAACCGACACGCGTTCTCCATTCGACAACTCGATCAAGATACTCAAGTAAGGGAGAACATCGACTGTCGCACGAGAGCCATCGGAGAATTCGTACTCGGTGTATCCTGTAACGAAACGGAGTGCACCGCCGTCGAACCATTCATCGAATTCTCCGATCAAATCGCCAGATTGTGGGTGCTGTCGCCGATTCGGTGGTATTGCGATCATGCCGAGAATACGCGCCACTTGATCTTCTTTCGCTCGATTCCCCCAGTCCCAACGCGGCTTAGGCTGTACAGGATCCAAACGGATGAGCTCTTCACCGCACCGCGCGCAGATACTCGTGCCAGTGTTGAAATAGCCACATTTAGGACATAGCCAGCCTGTCTGATCCAGCATAGTGTCCTCTCGCAGCTCC
>JADYZS010000234.1 GCA_020853075.1 Anaerolineae bacterium
AACTTCCTGACCGATCTCCCGCGCGTGCGACCCTTTCGCACGCGGCGGTCTGCCAGTTGGGATCGCACGGGCGGGAACCGGGATCGTCTGTGCGTCGTGCCGGGCGAGACGGTGACCCTGCTAGATACCCAGGGTGCGGGGCGCATCACCCACATCTGGATGACCAGCGCCTGCCGCGAGCCGGACCACCTGCGCAAGTCGCTCCTGAAGATGTATTGGGATGGGGAGAGGGAGCCGAGCGTCCTGGTCCCTCTCGGCGATTTCTTCGGGGTCGGCCATGCGTTGACGACGAATTTCGTCTCTCTTCCCCTGGTCATGGCTCCCCGAGATGGCAGTAGCCTCAACTGTTACTTCCCCATGCCCTTCGGCAAAGGTGCACGGATAGAGTTTGAATGCCAGACCTTTACCCATGAGGTGCTTCTCTACTACTACATAGACTACGAGGAGTTGCCAGGCCTGGACGCGGACATGGGGCGATTTCACGCGCAATGGCGGCGGGAGAACCCCACCGATGGCGTCCCCGATACGGGCATGACCGGCCACACCTACAACCACGGCGGCAAGAACCTCTCCGGTGAGGGAAACTACACGATTCTGGAGGCCGAGGGCCAGGGCCACTACGTGGGGTGTCACCTGGATATTGAGAACTTGCGCAATCCCCAGGTATCTGCCACCTATCGCGAGACCAACTGGTACGGCGAAGGCGATGATATGATCTTCATTGACGGGGAGAAGTGGCCTCCCAGCCTTCACGGCACCGGCACAGAGGACTATTTCAACACCGCCTGGGGGCCCAACGAACCTTTCTCCTCCCCCTTCTTCGGTATGCCCCTGCCGGGCGGCGAGAACTTCTCCGGCAAGATCTCCCTCTACCGCTTCCATATCCTGGATCCGGTGCGATTCCAGAGGTCTATTCGGGTGACAATCGAGCATGGGCACGCGAACCGTCGCTGCGACGACTTCTCCAGCACGGCCTACTGGTATCAGACCGAACCGCACAAGCCCTTTGGTATCCTGCCTATGGAGGAGCGCTTGCCGCGTCCTGGACATCCCCCGCAATCCTCCCCAGCACCCCAAGCCTAGGATCTATTTCAGACTCACCAGAGGATGAAGGTAACAAAGCAGAGAGATAATCCTGAGGAGGTCATTTCTATATGCTCCCATCTAGCCCCCTGTCATGGGCCCGGCTGACCGCGGCCCGTTCCCGTCGCGCCTCCAGTTACGACCGTCGTGGTGGCAACCGGGACCGCATCTCCCTCGCTGCCGACGAGACGGCGGTGCTGCTGGACGTGAAAGGGCCGGGGTGCGTCACCCACATCTGGATCACGGCCCACAGCATTGAGCACAACTACCTGCGCAAGGTCCTCCTGCGTATGTACTGGGATGGCGAGAAGGAGCCGAGCGTCCTCGTGCCGTTAGGCGATTTCTTCGGCATGGGCCACGGCGAAACGGCCACCTTCTGGTCGCTCCCTCTAGTCATGGCGCCCTCCAGCGGCACCGGCCTCAACTCCTACTTTCCCATGCCCTTCAGCAGTGGAGCGCGCATAGAGGTCACCAGTGAGAACTTCGCCAGCGAGACACGGCTCTACTACAACATAGACTACGAGGAGTGGCCTGAGCCTCAGGACGATCTGGGCCGCTTCCACGCCCAGTGGCGACGGGAGAACCCCACCGACGGCATCCCCGATGCGGGCATGACCAGCCACACCCACCAACATGCCGGACGCAACCGGAGCGACGAGGGAAACTATGTGATCCTGGAGGCCGAGGGGCGGGGGCACTACGTCGGGTGCAACCTCAACATCCACAACCTCCGCCCGGACGCAGGCGACGGCGAGAACTGGTACGGCGAAGGGGACGAGATGATGCGGATTGACGGCGAGGAGTGGCCGGTCAGCATTCACGGCACCGGCACGGAGGACTATTTCAACACCGCCTGGGGGCCCAGCGAACCTTTCTCCTCCCCCTTCTTCGGCATCGCCAAGACCGGGGGTGCAAACTGGTCGGGCAAGGTCTCCTGGTATCGCTTCCACCTCCTGGACCCGGTACACTTCCAGAAGTCCATTCGGGTCTCCATTGAGCACGGCCACGCCAACCGGCGCAGCGACGACTACGCCAGCACCGCCTATTGGTATCAGGCCGAGCCGCACAAGCCCTTCGGCGTCCTCCCGGTGGAGCAACGCATCCCACGTTCTGACTTCCCGGCGGTGAAGGCCGACACGAACAACGACATCCTCACCTTCCTGCGCACGCGCTTCACCGAGGATCAGATCGCCCAGTTCCTGGCCGCCAATTGAAGGAGCATACCCCGATGAGCTTGCAGGAGCAGATCATTGAACTGATCGCGCAAAGCAGCGCCCAGATCGGCGTAGCCATCCGCCACCTGGAGACGGGGGCCGAGGTGATGATAGACGCCGACAGGCCGGTGCCCCTTGCCAGCGTCGTGAAAGTGCCCGTCCTGGCCGAGGCGTTCCGCCAAATCCGCGAGGGGAGGCTTCGCCCGGAAGATCGTTGGACCCTGACCGGCCGCCACAAGAACGTGGGGAGCACGATCCTGACCTTCCTGGACGATGGGTTGCCGCTGACGGTGCAAGACCTGCTGGTGCTCATGATCATCGTCAGCGACAACACGGCCACCGATATGTTGATGGAGCGCCTGGGCTTGGAGCGAATTGACGGCTTCATGTACCAACTGGGCCTCCCAGCCCTCCGCGTGCGCCACACCTTGCGCGAGATCTTTGACGACATGCTCCCCACGGGCGATCCCAATCAGGATCGTGCCGAGTTGGCCCGCTGGGAGGCAACGGTGGGCGTGAAGCGTGATGGCTTCGCTTTCAGCAGCGGCCCCGATAACAACGTGGGCACACCGCGCGTCATCGCCCGGCTCATGGAGATGATCTACCGGGCTGAACTCCTGGACCCGCCGGCCTGCCAGGCGATGCTGGACATTATGTTGAAGCAGCAGATCAACGACCGTTTTCCGCGTTACCTCCCCGCCGGAACGCGTGTAGCCCATAAAACGGGGTCTTTCGCTGGGGTGCGCAACGATGCAGGCATCTTGTACGTCTCCGACGATTCCCACGTCGCCTTCGCCTTGTTGTCCACCTGGGATCATGAGGCGGTGCGCGGCAACACAAAGGCCGCGGCAGATGCCATCACCGCCCTGGACAAGGCCTTCGGGGAAATCGGCCTGACGGTCTATAACGCCTTTGCAACGCAGAGGGCATAGTGCCAAATAAGCAACGAGACGTTTCGCGGCCAACCATCCCTCTGCGTGGAGGAGGATGATCCGAAGGAGAATACAATGCAAGATGGTAGGGAAACGTTGAATACCTTGACCGCCGACCCTCAGGGCGCGATCTATCCGTTCAACTACGAGGGTGTGCGCCTGGGACCCAGCCGCTGGCGTGACCAATACCAGCACACCCGCGACTACTTCCTGGCGATCCCGGACGACGACATCCTCAAGGGCTTTCGCCAGCGCGCCGGCCTTCCCGCCCCCGGCCAGGATATGGGCGGCTGGTACAGCGGCGACGACAAAGACCAATGGCACAGCCCAGGTGACATCTTCCATACCTTCGGCCAGTGGCTCAGCGGGCTGTCGCGCATGGCGAAAGTTATCGGCGATGTGGCGATGCGGGAGAAGGTGCTGGGGTTGATGGCAGAGTGGGCCAAGACCATCGCCCCCGACGGCTACTTCTTCTTTTCCGACCACCCCAACGCGCCCCACTACACCTACGAGAAGACGTGCGGTGGCCTGGTGGACATCGCCCAGTACCTGGGGAACCAGGATGCGCTGCGGCATTTGGAGAAGATCACCCACTGGGCTATTAAGAACCTCGGTCAGAAGCGTTCTCCCGCGACGCACGATGACTTCGCCGGCAGCGGGAGCCAAAAGCCTTCCGAATGGGAATGGTACACCCTGAGCGAGAATCTCTACCGGGCCTACCGTCTCACAGGTGACCCGATGTACAAAGACTTCGCCCAGGTGTGGCACTACACCCCCTATTGGGATGCTTTGGCGCGGGGCGAGGATGCCTTCCTCGGCAAGCACGCCTACAGCCACGTGAATACCCTGAGCGGGGCGGCCATGGCTTTCGCCGTGACGGGCGAGCGGAAATATTTTGATGCCATTGCCAACGCCTATCGCATCCTGTGGGATCATCACCTCTTTGTCACTGGCGGCTACGGGCCGCGCGAGCGTTTCTCGCCGCCCGATGGCTCTCTGGGGAAGTCGCTGGACTTCATAGAAGGGACGATGGGCCTTACGCCCGATTCCAGTGCGGAGACGACCTGTGGCTCGTGGGCGGGGTTCAAGTTGACCCGCTATCTGGCGCACTTTACGGGTCGAGCGCGCTACAGCGACTGGACTGAGCGCCTGTTGTACAACTGCATCGGCGCATCGCTGCCCATGACCGGGCGCGGCTGCACCTTCTACTACTCCAGTTACATGATGGCGGACGCTCACAAGTCTTATGTTCCGGTGGCATGGCCCTGCTGCTCCGGCACCTATCCCATGGCCGTGGCCGACTACCACAACATCGTCTATTACAGGGACGCTGGCGGCCTCTACGTCAACCTCTTCCTCCCCTCAGAAGTGACCTGGACCCACGACG